>JAUXDF010000085.1 GCA_030618505.1 Spongiibacteraceae bacterium
GCTACCTCCCCTTCACGCTCATCCAGCATTTTGACATAACCACCCAAAGGAATAGCGGCGATACAAAATTCAGTGCCGTATTTATCTTTGCGTGTATAGATCGGCGTACCAAAACCAACACAAAAGCGAAGCACCTTAACACCACAACGTCGAGCCACCCAGAAGTGCCCATATTCATGGAAACTTACCAGGATGCCCAAGGTTATCAAGGTAACAAATATTGTATAAAGAAGATCCATGCAGATTATCTATCTCTAAGTATTAACGGTTTGTTGGGCAATAATTTCTTGGGCGATCACACGTGCATCCTGGTCGGCCTTTTCGACCACCGCAAGATCACATGGTTCAGTATTTGTAGCCTGGGACAAAACACCCTCAACGACATCGGCAATTTGAGTAAAACCCAGCTGCCTCTGCAGGAAAGCCTCCACCGCCACCTCATTGGCGGCATTCAGCGTCACCATTGCCGTGCCACCGGCACTGATCGCCTCCGAGGCCAGTCGCAAACAAGGAAATCGCTGCAGATCCGGCGCTTCAAAATCCAGCCTCGCTGTGGCTATAATATCAAGACTACTCACCCCGGAGTCAATTCTTTCGGGCCAGGCCAAGCCGTAGGCAATAGGTGTGCGCATATCAGGGTTACCCAACTGCGCCAATACCGAGCCATCGAGGTACTCAACCATCGAATGAATAATACTTTGAGGGTGAATAACAACTTCCACCTGTTCAGGCCTGGCATCAAATAACCAGCAGGCCTCAACCAGCTCTAGCCCCTTATTCATCATCGTTGCCGAATCAACGGAAATCTTGCGACCCATACTCCAATTGGGATGAGCGCAAGCCTGCTCAGGCGTCACCGCCGCCAGCTCGGTAAGAGGGGTGCGACGAAAAGGCCCGCCGGAGGCGGTCAGTAATATTTTTCGAACACCCACATTGGCCAAACCCCGACTATAATCCACCGGCATACATTGATAGATGGCATTGTGCTCACTATCAATCGGCAGCAACACAGCCTTATGGATTTTTACCGCATCCATAAACAAACGACCAGCCATCACCAGCGCTTCTTTGTTGGCCAGCAGCACGCGCTTGCCCTCTTTTACCGCAGCCAGCGTGGGAGGTAAACCGGCGGCGCCAACGATAGCGGCCATCACCGCGTCTACCTGGGGGGCCGCCGCCACCTGACAAAGTGCCTCTTCGCCACCAAGCACCTTGATATCGCTACCCTGAGCCTTCAAACGCTGGCGCAAGCGTTCGGCACTATCCTCATCGCGCATTACTGCATAAACAGGCTGGTGTATCAGACATTGCTCAAGAAGTTTTTCAAGCTGTGTGTTCGCCGTTAAGGCATAGACTTTATAACGCTCACTATTGCGCGCAATAACATCAAGTGTGCTTTGTCCAATTGAGCCGCTTGCGCCAAGGACGGTTACCCATTGCTGTTCAGTCATTTATTTATAACTACCTCAACAAAATCACAAACAGTGCAAAAACGGGTGCAGTCGCGGTCAAACTATCTATTCTATCCATCACTCCACCATGCCCGGGCAAAAGTTTACTGCTATCTTTAATGCCTCGATGGCGCTTGATCATACTCTCGAGTAGATCACCCAGAACAGAGGCCAAAGCACTCACCATCGTCACTCCAATTAGCGCCACGTGGGATAAACCGGCAATGCTATAAAACGCGCCAATTGAAGCCGCCATTAACGAGGCGCAGATAAAACCACCCCAAAAACCCGCCCAAGACTTACCCGGACTCACCGCCGGTGCGAGTTTTGATTTACCAAATTTACGTCCTGAAAAATACGCGCCGGTATCGGCGGTAACAACGATACCAATCAGGTAGGCCAAACAGACTATGCCATCATCAAGGCTGCGCAAATAAACCAGTGCTAGCCAACATGGCACAAGTACCAGCAAACCCATGACTGCTCTTGCCGGCAGACTACCCCAAAGTACAGCACTTGCCGGATAAGCTTTAACCCATAAGAGCGCTATCGCCCACCAGATTCCTCCAAGCCCCAACAATTGCTGAACATTTGCTAAATTAATTTGAGACAACTGAGCAAGGGAGCAATACGCCCCGGTAGCCAGCAAGGAAGCTGCCAGCAAGACCAGATAAGCACAGCGCCCGGGCATCGATGACAGGCCGCTTAAATTCGCCCACTCCCATCCGGCCAGCAAAATAATCACCGCCGCAAATAGCAGGAAGCCTGAATAGGGGAAATAATAAACACCACTGCCCAGTGTTATCACCAGAACTAGCGCCGTAATGATACGCTGCTTAAGCATCCTGCTGCTCCCCGCAAGAGTCTGCCTGACGACCACCAAAACGGCGCTGTCGATTACTGTAGCTTTGTAAGGCTTTAATCAATTCAGGCTCTTTAAAATCGGGCCACAGCACGTCGGTGAAATAAAATTCGGTATAAGCAAACTGCCATAAGAGAAAATTACTGATGCGATGCTCACCACTGGTGCGAATACAAAGATCAGGCTTTGGCAAATCGCTCAAGCTGATATGCTGATCAAGCAGTTCGGCACTGATATCATCAACTTTCAACTCCCCTTTTTCAACCTGTAACGCCAGCTGCTGCGCTGCCTGCACGATGTCACGCTGTCCACCATAATCAGCCGCTATAACCAAAGTTGTTTTTGAGTTATTACAGGTGATTTCTTCTGCTTCAGCAATCTGTTTTTGTAGCTTTTTATCAAAGCGGTGACGGTCGCCAACCACTCTGATTCTGACGCCACTTTTGTCCAGCTCTCTCACTTCTCTTTTCAGATAAGTCAAAAACAGGGACATAAGAATGCTGACTTCTTTAGGAGGGCGTTGCCAGTTCTCACTACTGAAAGCAAACAGTGTCAGCACTTCAATGTCGAGTTTTTCACAGGCCTTGAGAATTTCCCGAACTGCCTCCACGCCGGCGCGATGACCAGCGGCCCCGGGCAAATGACGGCTTTTTGCCCAGCGATTATTGCCATCCATAATAATGGCAACATGTCTTGGCATATTCTCGATAACGGCCTCGACTTTATTGTCTGCCGGATGCGCTGATTTCACCATGGGTTTATACAGTGTAAAGAGGGCTTAAAAGATACAGGGAGAAGTAATGGGACTATACAGTTAATCAGCATATCTACACCAGCCACAACAATCCTAACTACAATCCCAAGACTCATTAAATCTCCATTAAATCCGCTTCCTTGGCCTGGAGCAGCGTTTCGACTTCAGCGACAAAGCGGTCGGTGAGTTTCTGGACATCATCCTCACCCTTGCGCTCTTCATCTTCGCTAATATCTTTATCCTTCAACAGATCCTTAAGGTTACCGTTAGAGTCACGGCGAATATTACGTACCGAAACACGGGCAATTTCAGCCTCGTGCCTGGCCTGACGGGTATAACCCTTGCGAGTTTCCTCGGTCAAGGCGGGCATCGGTAAACGAATCACGTTACCTGCAGTTGAAGGATTTAAACCCAGGTCGGATTTCATAATCGCCTTTTCAATATCAGGCACCATTTTTGGCTCCCAGGGAGACACGGATAATGTTCTGGAATCTTCAATGGTCACATTAGCCATCTGCGATAAAGGCGTTAAAGAGCCGTAATAGTCAACACGAATACTGTCCAATAGACTAGGGTGCGCTCGCCCGGTGCGAATTTTGCCAAAGGCTACTCGCAATGCATCCAGGCTTTTTGCCATGCGTGCTTCTGTTTCACTTTTTATTTCGTTAATCACGCCTTAACCTCCAAAAAATCAAGCTGATTCAATCAGCGTTCCTTCCTCTCCACCCATCACAATATTAAGCAAAGCGCCGGTTTTGTCCATTTCAAACACACGCACCGGCATATCGTGATCCCGACATAAACAAATGGCAGTCAGATCCATAACACCGAGTTTTTTATCCAGCACTTCATCGTAGGTCAATGTATCATACTTTACTGCCGTTGGATCCTTAACTGGATCAGCGCTGTATACACCATCAACCTTAGTCGCTTTTAATACCAGTTCGGCGTCGATTTCAATACCGCGAAGACAGGCGGCAGAATCGGTAGTAAAGAAAGGGTTGCCGGTACCGGCGGCGAAAATAACCACATCGCCCTGCTCCAGAACACGAATGGCCCTGCGACGATCGTAGTGCTCAACCACTCCACTCATGGGGATAGCCGACATCACAATGGTATTAATATTGGAGCGCTCCAGAGCATCGCGCATTGCCAGCGCATTCATTACTGTGGCAAGCATCCCCATGTGATCGCCGGTCACCCGGTCAAGGCCTACAGCACTCAAAGCAGCACCACGAAACAAATTACCACCACCGATGACAAGGCCAACTTGTACACCGATACCCACCAGCTGGCCGATCTCTAGCGCCATCCGATCAAGCACTTTAGGATCGATACCAAAGCCCTCACTACCCATCAAGGCCTCGCCACTCAGCTTAAGCAGAATTCGCTTAAATTTCTTATCCTTCAGACCTGGCATAGGTGTATCTCCTTACTTAAATAGTCGGGTAGCCCTCAATTATGAGGAAGAAGAAAGAGTAGCGGAGCGAGGCTCACGCTCAATCATTTACCAAGCTGCTCTGCCACTTCGGCAGCAAAATCCTTCTCGTCCTTCTCAATGCCCTCACCCACCTCGTAACGGGTAAAAGAGAGAATTTCAGCACCGGCTTTCTTGACTAAAGCACCGACGGTAACATCAGGGTCTTTAACGAAGGGTTGCTCGGTTAGGCTGATGTCTGCAAGAAACTTGCGAATACGGCCACCAATCATTTTCTCAATAATTTCGGCAGGCTTACCGCTGTCCTGTGCCTGTACGGTGAGAATCTCTTTCTCTTTCTCTATTTTCTCAGCAGGAACAGAGTCAGGAGAGACAAACTCGGGGTTTTGTGCAGCCACATGCATAGCCACATCACGGGCAAGCTCGGCATCACCAGCCTTCAGGCTCACCAACACAGCAATACGTTTATTACCATGCACATAACTACCCACCACTTCGCCTTCAGTAACGATGGCACGGCGAACGGATATATTCTCACCAATTTTCTGTACTAGCGCTTCACGGGCCGTTTCCATATCTCCAGCCATCAAAGCAGCAATATCAGTCTGCTTGTTAGCAAAGACCTGCTCAGTAACTTTCTCTACAAATCCGGAAAAATTCTCATCACGAGCGGCAAAATCAGTTTCACTGTTAACTTCCACAAGCACGGCGTAACTACCATCTTCAGCCACTTTGGTTGCAACAGCGCCTTCAGCAGCTACACGGCCCGCTTTCTTAGCCGCCTTCATACCACTGGATTTACGTAAATTCTCAATTGCCTGATCGATACTTCCTTCTGCTTGAACCAGTGCTTTTTTACACTCCATCATACCAAGACCGGTACGATCACGAAGCTCTTTTACCATAGATGCGGAAACGGCAGCCATTTGGATCACCCTTTAAAACTGTTGTATAAAAATTAAAACCATCACAGCACAAGATAATCAACGGTGCCATGCATCTTAAACCTAAAGCGAAAAGTACCTGCGACTTACAAAAAAGGGAGCCTCGCCCCCTTTTTGATTGACCAATAAGCCGATTGAAAACCGCTTATCGCTTACTTCTCTTCTTTAGCGACGGGCTCTTCACTTTTAGTAGCAGCGACTTCTTTAGTTGCAGCGACTTCTTCAGTTGCAGCGACTTCTTCAGTTGCAGCAGCTTCTTCAGTAGCAGCAGCTTCTTCAGTAGCAGAGACTTCAACAAACTCATCAGCACTGACTTCGCCCTTGGCTCCAGAAATACCCTCAAGACAGGTATCAGCTACAGCGCTCACATAAAGCTTGATCGCACGAATCGCATCATCATTACCGGGGATAACATAATCAATGCCATCAGGGTTACTGTTAGTATCAACAATACCGATGACAGGAATACCCAGCTTGTTTGCTTCAGTAATCGCAATACGCTCATGATCAACATCGATCACAAACAGCGCATCCGGAAGACCGCCCATGTCCTTGATACCACCGATAGAGCGATCCAGCTTCTCCATGCTACGGGTACGCATCAGCGCTTCTTTCTTGGTCAGCCGTTCAAAAGTACCGTCTTTACTCTGGGTTTCCAGATCGCGGTAGCGACGAATGGACTGGCGAATAGTTTTGTAGTTAGTCAGCATGCCACCCAACCAGCGATGACAAACAAAGGGCATTCCGGCTTTTTCAGCCTGCTCTTTAATGATCTTGCTTGCCGCACGCTTGGTACCAACAAAAAGAATCTTGTTGTTATTTCCAGCGAGCTGTTTGATGAAGGCCAGGGAGTCGTTAAAAGCTGGAACAGTGTGTTCCAAATTGATGATATGAATCTTGTTTCGCGCCCCAAAAATGTATTGATCCATTTTTGGGTTCCAGTAACGGGTCTGATGCCCAAAGTGAACGCCCGCCTGGAGCATGTCACGCATACTGACATTTGCCATAATAATACCTATATTTTTTAATGGGTTAAGCCTCCACACACCCCATAATCCAACCCGATAAAAACCACGCCTTTATTCGTAAAAGATGGTTTAAACAAGGCACCCAAGATCATGTGACGGTGCATGTGCGACATTGTTTAAACTGATTAATTATTAACCAGTCAGTTTTACCGATATGGTCTTGCCGTCGGCAATCCATTTCGGAGGCGCGCTTTATACCACAATGTCGCAATAACATAAAGGATCATGCCTTTTTAAGTCGAGCACGTCTGAGCGGCGGCAAGGCATTACTTTTTCCAGGGAATAAAGAGAAAACAGGAAAAACAGGCATAAGGCCGCCTATTGAGTTAAAATGCCGCGCTTTCGACTAGCCACTTTCGACCACCATAGGGAGGCCCGTAGTAGTGTGCACTAATCGCCACTACACACAGGGGAACACCATCAATGAATGCACCACAACCGGTCATGATCAAAACCCCCGACGAAATCGAAAAGATGCGTGTCGCTGGCCGCCTCGCCGCTGAAGTTCTGGAAATGATCGCCCCCCATGTTGTTGACGGTGTGACAACCGGCGAACTCGATCGCATCTGTCACGACTATATTGTTAATGAACAAGCGGCTATACCAGCCCCCCTAAACTACCATGGTTTTCCAAAGTCCATTTGCACCTCTATCAACCAGGTCATCTGCCATGGCATCCCCAGTGATACCAAGCAGCTAAAAAGCGGGGATATTGTCAATCTTGATATCACCGTGATTAAAGATGGCTATCACGGTGACACCAGCCAGATGTTTCTAATTGGCAACTGCCAAAGGCCGGTACAACGACTGTCTGAAATTGCTCTTGAATGCCTCTACAAGGCAATCGATATCGTTAAACCCGGCATCCACCTTGGCGATATCGGCCAAGTCATTCAGCAACATGCCGAATCCCAGCATTACTCTGTGGTTCGTGAATACTGCGGCCACGGCATTGGTAAAAACTTTCATGAAGAACCCCAGGTACTTCACTATGGCCGTGCCGGTAGCGGAATAGAAATTAAGGAAGGGATGACATTTACCATTGAGCCGATGATCAATCTTGGCAAACGCCATACCAAGCTTAATAAAAAGGATGGCTGGACTGTTACCACCAAGGATGGCCGCCCCTCTGCGCAATGGGAGCATACCCTTCTTGTTACCAGCACAGGATGTGAGGTATTAACAGCCCGCAAAGATGAACGGTATTTTTTAACAACATAAAAATTGTAGGGTGCGGCCTGCGCACCGATGTTAATTCCAATGGTGCGGGAGCCGCACCCTACGAGAGAAGTAGAGTACCAATGACCAGCAAACCAGCCCTTGCCACTGAATTATTTGATGAACACGCCTTTTGCGAAAAGCTGCTCAATAACAAGCAGCCCATCAAACTTTTCAAAGATGCCATCGCCGTCGCAACCGAACACCTTCACCAGCGTTTTAACCAAGGCGCACCTATTCGTGAACTCATCAGTGATCGTGCCCGTTTTATCGACCGTTTGTTGCACCATGCCTGGCGACAAATGCCCTGGCGCGACTCCAACACAATTAGCCTGATTGCTGTTGGCGGCTATGGGCGTGGCGAACTTCACCCTTGCTCCGATATTGACCTGCTAATCCTGCTGGAAAACGGTTTTTTTGATACTCACAAAGAGCACATCGAAACCTTTATTACTTTTTTATGGGATATCAATCTCGATATCGGCCATAGCGTACGTAGTATTGAAGAGTGCAAAACGGAAGCAGAAAAAGATATCACCATCGCCACCAACCTGATGGAATCCAGAACCCTGACTGGCAATCACACACTGCACAGCCGCATGTGTGCTGAAGTTGGCCCCGATAAAATTTGGCCCAGTAAAGATTTCTTCCGTGCAAAATGGGACGAACAAATCAGTCGCCACCACAAATACAACAATACTGAATACAACCTTGAGCCCAACGTTAAAAGCTGCCCCGGCGGTTTGCGTGATATCCAGATGATTGGCTGGGTTGCCAAGCGCCATTTTGCCGCCAACAATATTAGCGAACTAGTTCCCCAGGGCTTTCTCACCGAGGAAGATCTGGACATCATCAACAGGGGGCAGGATTTCCTCTGGCAGGTGCGCTACGCACTGCATATGATCACCAAACGAGAAGAAGACCGCCTGCTCTTTGATCACCAGAACACTATTGCCGCACTGATGGGCTATCAGGACAATGATGAAAAGCTCGCCGTTGAGCAGTTTATGCAGCAATATTATCGCTGGGCCCTGGCACTAAACGAGCTCAACGATATGCTGATGCAGCATTTTGACGAAGCGATATTGCGCGCCTGTGACTCGGTCAACATCTTCGACATCAATCAACGTTTTCGCCTGCGTAACAACCAGATTGAAGTGACCAATAAAAAAGTTTTTGTAAATCACCCCTCGGCTATGCTGGAACTTTTTGTGCTATCAGCACAGAATCTGAATGTCCACGGCGTGCGCGCCTCAACCATTCGACTGCTGCGAGAATCACGCCACCAGATCGACGACGACTTTCGTAACGATCCGCGCAACAAACAGCTTTTTCTGGATCTATTACGCGCGCCTAATCGCGTGGCCACACAGCTAAAACACATGAAGCGCTATGGTATTTTAGGAAAATACATTCCGGAATTTGGTCGCATCATCGGACAAACTCAACACGATCTGTTTCATATCTACACCGTTGATGCACACACCATTTTGGTGATTAAAAATATGCGTCGCTTTACCTACCCGGATATGCAAAAACAGTTTCCGGTGGCAGCACATGCAATCAAACGCCTGCCTAAAATTGAGTTGCTCTTTATTGCCGGGCTATTTCACGATATTGCCAAAGGCCGAGGAGGAGATCACTCCAAGCTGGGCGCCGATGATGCCTATCAATTTTGCCGCAACCATAATTTTAATCGTCGCGATAGTAACCTCGTCGCCTGGCTGGTCAAAACCCACCTGCTGATGTCCTCAGTCTCCCAGCGCAAAGATATCTCTGATCCCGATGTTATTCATGACTTTGCCCGCGAAGTCAGTGATCAGGTTCATCTGGACTATCTTTTCACCTTGACGGTGGCTGATATGAACGCCACTAACCCAAACATCTGGAACAGTTGGAGGGCATCACTGATGCGTCAACTATACCTGGAAACCAAGCGTGCATTGCGCCGCGGCCTCGAACACCATGTCGACAAACAGGACTGGATCGAAGATACACAAAATGCAGCTATCGCCAAGCTTACCAGCAAGGGTTTTAG
>JAUXDF010000450.1 GCA_030618505.1 Spongiibacteraceae bacterium
TCGGAGCAATAAAGCGACCATCTGAGGTGCCTCCCGAGGTGGAAAGTTTTGCATCAATTCCACTTACTTGCTTGATGGCGCTCAGGCTGGCATCTACCAACTTGCCTTTACTGGTAAGAAAGGGCTGACCGCTGAGGTTCCAGTTAATATCATAGTTAAGCTGGTGTTTGTTGAGGATGGCCTCGGTTTGCCGGCGAAGTTGTTGTTCGGTGACTTCGGTGGAAAAACGAAAATTAAAAATAATCTTCAGCTCACCCGGGATAACATTGGTGGCGCCGGTACCGCCGTTGATATTGGATATCTGAAAGGAGGTGGCGGGGAAAAATTCGTTGCCTTTATCCCACTCGGTGGTGGTCAATTCTGTTAAGGCTGGCATAGCGCGATGGATTGGGTTGTCGGCCATCTGGGGGTAGGCGATGTGTCCTTGAATACCTTTTATGGTCAGCTCACAGCCCAGGGAGCCACGTCGGCCATTTTTGATGGTATCCCCGCATGCTTTGTTACTGGTAGGCTCACCAATAACACACCAGTCAATCACCTCACCTTGTTCCTGCAGCCATTCGACAACTTTTACCGTGCCATCTATTGCCGGGCCTTCTTCATCACTGGTGATCAGAAAACCAATACGGCCCTTGTGATTGGGGTGCTCGGTAATAAAACGCTCGCAGGCGGTAATCATCGCTGCAAGGCTGCCTTTCATGTCGGCAGCACCTCGCCCTCTGAGTAAACCATCCTCGGTTAGGGTAGGGGTGAACGGAGCGGATTCCCAGTGCTCTTCAGGGCCAGTGGGAACCACATCAGTGTGACCGGCAAAAACGAGAATGGCGGTATTGCTTGTGTCTTTATCCTGTCTGGCGCCGCGTGTGCTCCAGAAGTTTTTAACACTGCCAAAGGGGAGTAGCGTTGTTTCAAAACCAAGCTTATCCAAACGATCAATCATCAGCTGTTGGCAGCCCGCATCCTCTGGGGATACGGAGCGTTTTTCTATCAGCTGGCAGGCCAGTTCGATCGTTTCTGATGGCATATGATAATGTTCTTTTGTATTTGTTGAAAACAGGTGTTGGTGTTCAGGCCGAAGGCGTGTAGCTCGGTTAGGCAGTTAATGTAGGGTGCACCTAAAAGAGGGCACAAGCGGCTCCCGCACCAAAGTGCTTTATAACCCAGCGCTTATGGTGCGGGGCCGCACCCTACAATATTTTTTGTCTTAACCTAATGCGATTACACTTTGTGCCCGTAGATATTAATTGTTGCTATGCAGTTCTGCATTCAGCTCAATGGCCGATTGATTGCTCATGGCCTCAATGGCGCCAGTGATTGAATTGCGACGGAATAATAAATCGGATTTGCCGGCCAGGTCTCGAGCTTTAACTTTTTCGACAGCTTTGCCTTTGTCGTCAAATAATGTCAGCACGGAGCCTGCGGTGACATAAAGTCCGGCCTCGATGGTGCAGCGATCGCCCAGCGGTATGCCAACGCCAGCATTGGCGCCGATCAGGCATTCCTTGCCAACCGAGATAATGACGTCATTGCCACCTGAGAGCGTGCCCATGGTTGAGCAGCCACCGCCGAGATCCGAGCCTTCACCAACAAATACGCCTGCCGAGATGCGCCCCTCAATCATGCCGGGGCCTGCGGTGCCGGCGTTAAAGTTAACAAAACCTTCGTGCATAATAGTGGTGCCTTCACCCAGGTAAGCACCGAGTCTGACGCGAGCGGTATGTGCGATACGTACGCCGGTTGGGACAATGTAGTTGGTCATTTTGGGGAATTTATCCACTGACATAACTTCAATGATCTCCCCTTTTAATCGGGCAGATAGCTGTTTTTGTGGTAACTCGTCCAGATCAATGGCGCCTTTATTGGTCCAGGCGACGTTCGGCAAGACGCCAAATAAACCGTTTAAATTAATTTCGTGCGGTTTAACAAGGCGGTGTGAAAGCAGCTGTAGCTTCAGGTAACCCTCGGGAACCAATGATGGATTGCTGTCATTTTCCAGCAGGGTTATAACGACGGGCTGGCTGGTGGTGGCGAATGACTGAATAATATCTGCCTGCTCATTTTCTCCTGCTTTTCGAAGATCAACTTCGAGTTTATTAAGCAGCGGGCGGCTGATGGCAAATACATCATTACCACCTTTGTAATCAAGCGCCTCGGCCAGTGTATTGCTCAGCGTGGTGTTGGGGTTTAAGACGGGTTTGGGGTAAAAAACTTCCAGCCATTGGCCTTTACCATTTTTTGTGCCAATACCTAATCCGAGACTAAACAGTTGCGTTGTCATATCTTCAAAGCCTATTTCAAGAGTTGTTCTTTATAAATATTTTGATTAAAACCCACCATCAGCCCATCTTTGCCTTTTACTTCAACGACAGGGCGCTTGATCAGTGTGGGGTTTGCCGTTAATAAGTCCACGACAGTGTTTTCAGACAGCGCCTGTTTGCTGTCCTCGTCAAGGTTTCTCCAGCTGGTGCTGCGTTTGTTAACCAGCGTTTGCCAGTCGACCTGTTTTGTCCACTGCAGTACCTGATTTGTCTCCAGACCGTCCTGTCGAAAATCGTGAAAACGATATTCAATGCCGTTTTCCTCAAGCCAGCGACGTGCTTTTTTAACCGTATCGCAATTTTTAATGCCGTACATTGTCGTTAGATTGTTGCTCATACCAAGGGGGTAATCCCCATCCTCTTAGATCTTGTCGCGGAGCATAGCAAACTGTACGCA
>JAUXDF010000386.1 GCA_030618505.1 Spongiibacteraceae bacterium
TCTACCGGGCAGGCTACGGCATTTTCGCCGGCAAAAGCACCCACAAGGCAGTGCTGAGATTTACCGAGGAGCGAGCCCGCTGGGTTTCCAGGGAAATCTGGCATTCAGAGCAGGAAAGCCACTTTGACGAAGAAGGGCGGTATGTGCTGACGATTCCATATTCTAATGATACGGAACTGGTGATGGATATTATGCGGTATGGGGCTGGGGTGGAGGTGTTGTCGCCTCCATCATTGAGAGAAAAGGTAAAAGTGAGTCATGAGCGAGCGGCGGGGCAGTATCAGCTGCTTTGATTTATAAATATGTTTACGAGTATCTAAAAGGCTTTCATTTATGGTACATTGTCTATGTTACATAACATAATGAAGGCATGGTTTAGAATGGCTAAAGGTAATAGTGGGCGCCTGGTTATCGAGATTGATCCTGAACTAAAACAAGAGCTTTATCAAGCACTTGGAGATGAAGGGCTTAACTTAAAACAGTGGTTTCTAGGTAATGTGGCGGACTATCTTGGCAATAGAACACAGCCAGAACTTCCACTTTTCGACAATACCGCATATAGCAAGGAAGCAAAGTCATGAAATTCAATCCTAAGAAAGTCGGTTTCGGGCGACACGAAACCTTTATCTTGCGTTATAGCTGGCTCACCAAGGGTTTTCAGGCGTTACAGGCGGATTCTGAGGTTTTTTCCTCTGCAGAATCGACTGTAACACTCGGCGTAGGAAAAAATATGGTCAATTCTATCCGGTATTGGCTACTTGCTAGTCGTTTGATTGAACCCGCCGAAGATAAGGGATTTCAGCCAACACCTTTAGGTAGCGCCATCTTCGATGAAAATGGCTACGATCCTTATCTTGAAGATGAAGCCACTATTTGGCTCATACACTGGTTGCTCGCTACCAACCCAGAGCGAGCGACTGCCTGGTTTTGGTTTTTTAATCAATTTCACAAGCCAGAGTTCGTGTCGCAAGAAGTAGCTATGTCGCTCTATGACTTTGCCTTTCAGCGGCACCTGAAATCAGCGGCCACGACGGTAAAAAGTGACGCTGCTATTGTGTTGCGTATGTATGCGCGCTCAAAAGGTAATGGTCGTACTACTTTGGAAGAAGCGCTTGATTCTCCACTTTCTCAGCTGAATCTTATCTCTCAGTCACCTGGTGGCCGTCGGTATATGTCTCGTCCATCGGATAGGGAAGGGCTACCAACTTATATATTTGGTTATGCCATTGCTGAATTATTTGATGTTATGGGTGTAAAAGAGTTGCCCATTGAAGATTTGATGTATTCCAAAGATGGCTATCCATCGCCCGGTGCAGTATTCCGTCTGACAGAGAGTGCCTTGATTACCAAGCTGGAGAAATTGATGCATGATGTTCCTGATATTTTTCAAATTCGAGAAACAGCAGGTATTCATCAAGTTTATTTATTGGAAAAGGTAAACCCAAAATTATTCTTGGAACTTCACTATGAATCACAGGCTCAGGAGGCGGCAGCATGAGCCTTAGCGAACTGATTCGGGTCAATACCCACTACACACGCTCCATCAATATGGAACGAGATGTGGATTCGCTCTCTGTGGTTGATAGCTATATACCGACCACACGAGCACTCCGTACATTAGATACCATGGTTGAGGCCTTTGAGGCAGATGAAACACCTCGTGCATGGTCGCTGGTTGGTCCATATGGTTCTGGCAAATCTTCCTTTGCAGTATTTCTTACTCATCTGGTTAGTGATCCCGCTACCCCTGCAACTAAGGCTGCTTTAGAGAAATTACGTGGGGTTGATACTGAAAGTGCAAAAAAATATTCAGCACTCAATAGATCCACCTCAGGATACTGTACGGTACTGCTTACTGGTAGCCCTGAATCTTTGGCCAGGCGGTTGGTAGAATCGCTAGCGCAATCAGCAGAGGACATTTGGGCGCATAGGGGTGGGCGTTCACCGGTAATTGTTGAAAAACTTGATACCCTCGTATGGCGTGAAGAGTTGCCCACTACATCTGAAATACTGGAGTGCATCAAAGAGTTCCAGGAGGCTTTGTCCCGTAATGGGTACAAGGGTCTGCTTATCATGATCGATGAGCTAGGCAAGTTTTTGGAGTACGAGGCGCGTCATTATGGAGCCAACGATATATTTTTGCTACAGGCCTTGGCAGAACATGCATTAGCCATGAACACTACCAAGCTTTCGCTGGTGGTAATGATGCACCAGGCTTTCGAGCAATATGCGCGTAGATTGGGTGAATCGCTTCGATCTGAATGGGCTAAGGTACAGGGACGCTTCGAAAATATACCTTTTCTTGAATCGACAGAGCAGGTTTTACGTGTCGTGGCATCCGCTATTGAACATGACATGACTGAGTCTGATGAGAAAAGAATCTCATCTGCGGCAGCGAAAATAGCCAAGATCTTAGCTAAGTCCAACGCCCTGCCGGGAACGATGGATGAGCCCACGGCAGCCGAACTATTTACTCGTTGTTATCCGTTGCACCCTGTAAGCGCACTGTTGTTGCCGTTATTGTGTCAGAAGGTGGCACAAAACGAGCGTACCCTGTTTAGTTATCTTGGTAGTCGTGAAACTCATGGTTTTCAAGACAGTATTATCCGTTGCCAAAAGCTCGGGGACTGGATCTATCCTTGGGAGATCTATGAATACTTTATTTTAAATCAATCTGCCGCGTTATCTGATCATTTTACTCACCGGCGCTGGGCTGAGGTCGTCACCGCTACCGAGCGGCTAGGCGATGCTCAAGATGAGGAAGTGCATCTTCTCAAAACTATAGGTCTCTTAAACATCATCGGTGCCCAAGGGAATTTTAAGGCTTCGAAAGATGTCGTGGGGCTTTGCCTGCCAAAGAAGATAGCAGTAAACCAGGCTATAAAGAACCTCTCAACGAAGTCGATTATTCAGTATCGAAAGTTCAGTTCTGAATATCGTGTTTGGCAGGGTAGTGATTTTGATCTCAATGCCAATGTAGAGGCAGAACTAGAGAAGCTAGGGCGTTTTGACTTGGCAGAAAGACTAAATGAGCGGCACAGCCTGATGCCAGTCGTTGCTCGTAAATACACTATTCAAAGTGGGGCACTGAGATATTTCTATCCCACCTTTGTGGATGCACATACCGTGCATCATTTGAATCAAAACACAGCGCATGCTCGTATTGTGTTCTATCTTGCTCAAAGCAAGGATGAAGAAACGTTGTTCGAGAGGGGTTTTCTTGATTTAACGGCAATATTAGATATTCGTGTACTCTGTCTTAACAGCGATCAATTGCGTGAGGCAGTAGCCGACGTGTTAGCGCTTGAGGAAATTCAAAAGACCGCTCAGGAGTTAAATTCTGACCCTGTGGCACAGCGTGAGTTCAAAGACCGCTATAATGCCGCTATTGCCAAGGAAGAGAGCTTGCTCGACCGTCTTACCTCAGAGCCTCAACTAAATCGTTGGTTTTGGAAAACCGAGCTGCTTGCTATTGATTCAAAACGCTCACTACAAGAAGAATTATCACGCGTTCTAAATGCGGTTTA
>JAUXDF010000133.1 GCA_030618505.1 Spongiibacteraceae bacterium
CCGATCTTTTTACAAACCATATCGAGTTTGGCGTATTGAGCCTCCTCAAGCGTCTTGGCTCCTCCCTGGAAGTATCCGCAGGTATAGATCATGCGCTCATCCAGCATCAAGCGATAAAGGTCATTACCGACATCATAGTGTTCCTCGCCAACCTGAAAGGCACGGCTGATAGATTGCATATTAAACAGCTTGGAGCCTATGATTTTTAACAGAATTTTCCAATTATGACGAATCGCATTTTCCAGCCCGGAGCGGAGGATTTTCTCTATCAGCAGGTCGATACGCTCACAGTCCCACCAACCATCCATATAGGTTTCGCCAAAGGCCAGGCTACCGTCACAGATAATCCGTTTATACAACTGGTCATTATGGACTTGAACATCCCATGGCTGGCTGCCATTGATGGATATGTCGGTGTTTTTCAAAAGGTCTCGAACAATTCTTTCTTCTTTGGTCATTGCTGTATCTTTTATTGTTATATCTATGAGCTTGGGCGAATGTTGCCGTCTTAACGACAGCGCAGGCCAATAGTGGAGATTTTTAACGATATATTCAAGATGATATTAAGAATCCACCTTTTAATTCATAAAACCTAGACAATTTAACCGCCATGTTCGACAAGGGTGTTCTGCTCGGATATTGCAAATGTGCCAGTTACTAGAGTGGATATAAAGCCCGGAGTAATTTGAACTGTGAAAAAGCGCACTAAATTCATTAAAAAAGACATTAAATTACTGAGGAATATCACATGTTTAGCGGGAAATGTACTAGGCTTGTATAATGATCTATGCCTCTAACTGGCATGGTTAATAGTGAGTTTGTTTATAACAAACAGTTTGGGATTGTGACAAATAACATACAGAAGGGACAACGGTGATTAAACATCTGCCAGTTCAAGTATCTTCAATAAAACTTGTTGAAGAAGAGTTGAATAATACCATTCAAAAAGCCTCGGGATATTTCGAAGCTTTTCTCGCCGACCGCAACACAGAAAAGACTCTACAAGACTGCAGCACTGAACTTATTCAAATCCGGGGGACCTTAGAGTTAGTACAGCTTCCCGGAGCCGTAGAGCTTACTGCTGAAATGCTCAAGCTGATTGGTGAAATGGCCAAGAATAAAAGCCTTATTAACGATTCAGCCTTGTCAGCACTCAGCCATGCCTTTGTCGCCTTGCCCTGTTATATCGAATACTGCTCGGTAAGACAAACGGCACTTCCCATCTTGCTATCTGACTATATTAACGAGTTACGCATTGCTCGACGTGCTGAGCTGATATCTGAAAGCGCCTATACACATTTCGCAAAAGACTACAGTGGAGAAATGCCTCAGCGGGCCGATGCATCAATAAGTGAAGATTTCTCAAGCCTGGTGCGTAGACTACGTCATATGTATCAACTGGGTTTGCTTGGTGTTATCAAGGAAGATAACCTCGATTACACCATTGCGCTGATGTTAAGAGCCACCCAGCGTCTGCAAAAAATCTCCGGGCAACATGCCTTGGCCGAGCTTTGGTGGTTAAGTAGCGGGGCCCTGGAGGCTCTGAGCGAAGGAAAATTGTCATTGAGTTTGTTTCGAAAGCGTCTGTTTTCCTCAATTGATAAACAAATTAAAGCCGTGGTCTATAAAGGTGAAAGCGCACTTGATACTTCACTGCCCATAGACTTAAAAACGGAACTGCTTTTTCTGGTAAACCTGGCGAAGGCTAAGGGACAAGTCGGCCCTGCAATCAGGCAGGCTTATAAGCTCCCTGAAACAGGGCTTTCGGACAATGACATTAGTAAAGAGCGGCAGCTGATGCAGGGGCCGAATGCTAACACCATCAGCGCTATGGTGAAGGTTTTGAAGGAGGAGATGAGCAGCGCCAAGGAAATTTTGGAAATTGCAGCGCAGGATATTGCAACCAGCAGCGGTGATTTTCAGCATTTGGCGAAAGTATTAACCAAGGTGTCAGATATCCTGTCCGTTGTTGGTTTGAGCTCTACATCCGAGATTCTTAAGCAGCAGCGAGATAAAATTTCCGGCTGGAGTGATAGCGGCGAAGATCTCAGCACCAAAGACTTGCTTGATGTAGCAGATGCGCTTCTCTACGTTGAAAGCACCCTGACAGGGCTTGACCGCCTTGATCTTAGCGATGATGACCTTAGCGAAGCCAGTGAAATTTCCAAGCAGGAAGTGATTGCCAAAAGCCACTTGGCGGAAGCCGAAGTCGTTGTCATACAGGAGGCGCAAGCAGGCATATCACTGGCAAAACGCGCCATTACCTCCTTTGTTGAGTCAAACTATGATCGAGTGCATATCTCCAATGTTGCCGTAACACTCAACACGGTGAGGGGCGGACTGGCGTTGCTCAACTATGATCGTTCTGCTGCTGTTTTAGCCAGTTGCATACGATTTGTTGAAAACACCATTACCGAGGGAATCTCGGAAAACAACATACAAGAGCTGCTGGAGACACTGGCAGATGCGCTTATTTCCTTGGAGTATTATCTGGCAGAGCTAGAGATCCAGGCTAATGTTGATGACAAAGTCCTGGAAATTGCCGAAGAAAGCCTTGCTGCACTGGGTTACCCTGTTCAAATTTCTAATACTCTGGCGTAAACTCCACGGCGGGATATCGGTGCTGACAGCTTGTTTCGGTATTGATCTCTTACTGTGAAATAGTGTAGATTCCCCCACCTTTACTGATGCGGAACAGGGTAGATAACGGATGGCATACCATATATTAACGATAATCTGTTTGGTTTTTGCTGCCCTATCGGTGCTGTTTGCGCTAAAAACGCTCTTTCATCGACACTGGATAGTCGGATGGTTTCGCGGCACCACCGGAATGCTGCTGATTGCGTTAGCAATAGGCTCAGCTGTCGTCGCGTTGGATATCTCCAGCTACAGCCAGCTTGAAAGGGAGCAGCCCATCGCCAGTTTAAGCTTTCAAAAAATATCCCAACAAAAGTACCTGGCAACCATAGTCGAGCCAAATGGTAAAGAAGGGGAATACACCATTTATGGGGACCTTTGGCAGATTGACGCCAGAATTATAAAATGGTCAAAGTCGATTGCCGGAATGGGCATTAAGCCGGGCTACCGGCTCGGGCGTTTATCCGGCCGGTATTATTCTCTTGAGCAGGAACGCAATGGAGAAAGGACGGTCTACGAATTGCACAGTAAGGATTTTGGTATTGATGTATGGGGCTGGTTAAAGCAAAATCCCATTGTTCCCTGGGTTGATACCTTGTACGGCAACGCAACTTTTTTACCGATGGCCGATGGCGCGCTGTTCAGTATCAATCTTTCCGGAACCGGCTTGCTTGCCCGGCCTTTAAACGAAGCTGCTGAGAAATCTGTCTCCCAATGGCAGTAGGCTGGGGAACCTCTAAATCAGTCTGGATGACAATATCGCAATAATGACTTGTTCAGAGCTTCCCTGAATCTGATAATATTCGAGCAGTATCAGCTATCGTAATCGATCAATTACATTTGGAGTAATCTTAAGTGCTAGAGTTCTTTACTGAGTACGGCCTGTTTTTGGCAAAATCCCTTACCGTCGTGGTGGCGATACTGTTTGTTGCTGGCGGTATCTTTGCCGTAGGGCACCGGGGTAAAAAGGTTGGCGAAGATGGACATATTGAGGTGACCCACCTTAATGAGAAATATGAGCTAATGTCCGATATTCTCAAAGAAGCAATAATGGATGAGCATAGCTATAAAGCGGAATGTAAAAAGCTGAAAAAGCAGCATAAAGCCGATAAAAAGCGCGAAGCCGATGAACCCAAGAAAAGAATTTTTGTTATCGATTTTGAGGGGGATGTGCAAGCCTCCGCAGGCAGCAAACTTAAGGAAGAAATTAATGCAATTTTAACCGTGGCCACGAGTGATGACGAAGTGGTGGTGGTTCTGGAAAGTATGGGCGGCATGGTTCATAGTTATGGTTTGGCTGCTTCTCAGCTGCAGCGTTTAAAGGATAAATCACTTCCTCTTACTATCTGTGTAGATAAAGTCGCTGCCAGTGGTGGTTATATGATGGCTTGTATTGCTGATAAAATTCTTGCCGCTCCTTTTGCAATTATTGGCTCCATTGGCGTTATGGCAGAAGTCCCTAATTTCCATCGTCTGCTAAAAAAATATGATGTTGATTTTGAAGTTATGACCGCTGGAGAGCATAAAAGAACGCTAACCATGTTTGGGCAAAATACGGATAAAGGGCGTGAAAAATTCGTGGAAGAACTTCATGAAACCCATGAATTATTTAAATCATTCATCTCAGACCACCGTCCGCAGCTTGATATTAATGCTGTAGCAACCGGTGAGGTCTGGTACGGTAGCAAAGCCGTAGAGAATCACTTAATCGATGATATGAAAACTAGCGATGACTACTTAATGTCAAAGCGCGAAGACAATGAGATCTATCAAGTTGCTTTTATGGAAAAGAAAACATTGCAGGAAAAATTTGGACTTGCGGCCCATCATGCGCTCGACAATACGCTGCTTAAATGGTGGGAGAGGGCGCAAGGCAGTCATCTTATAAAATAACAGTTATATTTGCCAATTGATAAAAAAAGCGACCATCAGGTCGCTTTTTTGTGACTTACTTTAATTATCTACAGCGTGAAATGTTTGCTCAAATAACAAACTGTTATTGGGCAGCCACCAGACTGGGGGATTCAATGGAGTCGATTTTCTGTATATACAACGCCGCTTTTGGATGGCCTTTATCTGTCGCTTTTTGTAACCAGGTTTTCGCTTGCTCATAGTCTTTTGACGCCCCCATACCTTTGTAATACATATATCCCAGCAGGAATTCGGCCCCCATCATTCCACTTTCAGCGGCCTGTCTATTTAACTTAAGTGCTTTTTTGAAGTCCCTCTCGACATTTTTCCCCTTTAAGTAAAGTAGTGCCAGCTTAAATTGTGCATCAGGCACGTCCTTTTTTGCGGCGAGTTGAAGAAGCTCGACAGCACGTTGAGGATTTTTTTCAACCCCCATACCTTTTTCATAAAGCAGCGCCAGATTAAACTGCGCATTACGATTACCCGCTTCTGCCGCCATTTCATACCATTGCGCAGCAATTGCGTAGTCTTGTTCTATGCCATCACCATGATGATAGAGAGTAGCCAGGTTATATTGCGCTCCGTCATGGCCATTAATGGCCGCCTCGGTATACCACTGAATAGCTTTTGTTGTATTTTGTTTTACCCCCTTGCCTTGATCGTACATCAATGCAAGATTGTATTGAGCACCAACATCACCTTGCTGCGATAGCTCCTCAAACAGGCTAAGCGCTGTGCTGTAATCCTGGCTTTTATAGGCTTCAAGCCCTTTGTTGAAAGTGTTTTGCTCTGCGAGTACAGGTGTCGATAACAATAATGCCGATACCGCGATGATGGGGAGAAGCTTCTTCACTGTGTTGCTCCGATTATTATTGTTTGCACCCAAGGTTTTAACTAATTGGTACATAGGTACACTCCTTTAATGCAATTTTGGTCTTAAATTAACCATAGTCCAGTAATCACTCAGGTAAATGTTTAAATTGCCCATATAACACATTTGTTTAACAGGGGGGCAAGGTATAATCGCAATAAAGCATCACATATAACTGGTTGTTTGGTTATTTTTGTACTATTAACAGAAAAGTAATTTGCTATAGATACATTGTTAAAATAAATGCCAGAATGTATATTTTTGTTATAAACGACTAGCAAGGTTTAGTCGCCACAAAGGGAGTGTCATCTTGTCTGCTTACATAGCGTGGTTTGATAAACTAACAGCTGCCGATGTCGATCGTGTTGGCGGTAAAAATGCTTCCCTCGGTGAAATGATTGGCAAGCTCGGCGATGCGGGGGTTAGCGTGCCCAACGGCTTTGCCACTACCGCCAATGCATTCAGGCAATTCCTGGAGCAAAACAAACTGCCTGACAAGATTGCTGCAATTCTTGATCCCCTTGATGTTAATGATGTTCTACTGTTGGCCGAGGCCGGAGAAGAAATCCGAGGGATGATCGCCGCAGCGTCTTTTTCCCCGGAATTAGAAATGCAAATAAAGGCCGCTTATCAAGAGATGAGTGATGATGACGGCGGTTTGGTTAGTTGTGCTATTCGCTCTTCGGCGACAGCGGAGGATCTTCCCAGCGCATCTTTCGCTGGCCAGCAGGAAACATTCCTTAACGTCAGTGGTATAGAAGACATTATCCAGGCTATAAAGCGCGTGTTTGCCTCACTCTATAATGACCGGGCAATTTCCTATCGTGTTCATCAAGGTTTTGATCACAGTACTGTCGCCATTTCTGCGGGCATACAACATATGATCAGAAGTGAAAGTGGTGTTAGCGGCGTAATGTTTACCCTCGACACCGAATCAGGTTTCGGGGGTGTGGTTTTTATCACCTCTTCTTATGGGCTCGGCGAGACAGTGGTGCAGGGTGCAGTAAACCCGGATGAGTTTTATGTCCATAAGGAAACACTTCAAAAAGGCTTTCCTGCGGTATTACGTCGCAACCTTGGCAGTAAATCTATAAAAATGGTTTACGAAACCTCGGTGAGAAACGAGAACCGGGTCAAAACCATTGATGTCGATAAAAGTGATCGCCAACGTTTCTCTCTATGTGATAGTGAAGTGCTTGAGCTTGCCAGACAAGCGCTGATTATAGAAAAACATTTTGGCTGTCCAATGGACATTGAGTGGGGCAAAGATGGCGAAAGCGGCCAGCTGTTTATTCTTCAGGCTAGACCTGAAACGGTTATCAACCGTAGCGACCACACCATGGTTGAGCGCTACCAACTAAACGGAAGCAGTGATATTTTATGTGAAGGCCGCAGTATCGGTAACCGCATCGGTGGTGGGCCGGTAAAAGTAATTCATTCAATTAATGAGCTTGCAGCGATCAATGAAGGGGATGTGCTGGTCTCCGATATGACAGATCCCGACTGGGAGCCGGTGATGAAAAAAGCGGCTGCGATCATTACCAATAGAGGGGGGCGAACCTGCCATGCTGCCATTATAGCCCGGGAGCTGGGTATTCCGGCAGTGGTTGGCTGTGGTAACGCAACACAGGTATTAACCGACCACACAGAAGTTACCGCTTCCTGCGCAGAAGGTGATACCGGTCTGGTCTATAAGGGGGCAGTAGATTTTGAAGTCATCCATAGCAAAGTTGATAAAATGCCCCCGCTTGCGTTGCAATTAATGATGAATGTAGCAAACCCTGACCGAGCGTTTGATTTTCAGGCTTTGCCTAATCATGGCGTAGGGCTTGCTCGTCTGGAATTTATTATTAATCGAATGGTTGGTATTCACCCCAAAGCCTTGCTTGAATTCGATACGCTTCCCATCGATATAAAACACAGCATCGAAAAACGTATATCGGCGTATGACGGGCCAGTGGCATTTTATGTCGATAAATTAAGTGAAGGGATTTCAATATTAGCAGCTGCTTTTTATCCAAAGAAAGTGATCGTCAGGCTTTCGGATTTTAAATCCAACGAATATGCCCACTTGCTTGGCGGAAAAGCTTTTGAGCCCGATGAAGAAAATCCCATGCTTGGCTTTCGTGGTACCTCACGCTATATATCGGATGCATTCAGGGAGTGTTTTGAGCTTGAATGTAAAGCACTTAAAAAAGTGCGCAATGAAATGGGGCTCATTAATGTCGACGTTATGGTGCCATTTTGTCGTACAGTTGGAGAAGCCAAGCAGGTCGTTGAGTTACTGGCGGATAATGGTCTTAAAAGTGGTGACCAAGGTTTGAGAGTGATTATGATGTGTGAGATTCCCTCCAATGCGCTGTTGGCCGACCAGTTTCTCGACTATTTTGATGGTTTCTCTATTGGATCAAATGATTTAAC
>JAUXDF010000003.1 GCA_030618505.1 Spongiibacteraceae bacterium
CGCGCAGATCCGTACGTGCGCTACTAACGCATACGGCTCCTACATCGAGTCAAACACGCAACCGCTGGTTCGGGTACGGGTGAATAACACGCGCTTTCGGAATGAACTCATCAATCAAACGAGTGAATCGACGCCACGGAACTGACTGGCCCCGCTGACTTCGCCTCCTCATTGATTTGATCCATAATCGGATCACCGCTGTTCTGAAGCTGTCTAACGTTTTCATGTTGCTCGGCACGGCATAATAATTAAAGTAACCTTGAACCACAACTTTCAACCACGCACCAACCTTTACCGGGCGGTCGTGATAGCGCTGCTTTAGTACCGACTTAATAGCGTTGATTTTTCCTCGTTGCCGCTTTGCAATGGTTTTACGCAAAAGGGTAAATCCATCATCGCTGCGACGACGTGAACAGCAATGCGTAAACCCCAAAAAATCAAATGTCTGGGGTTTTCCTTCGCCTCGCTCCTGTCGATTGCTCGCTGCAAATCGACCAAACTCTATCAAGTGGGTTTTGTCTGGGTTCACTGTTAATCTAAACTCTGCCAATCGCTCTGTCAGTGCTTGTTGTAAGCGCTCTCCATCACGTTTGTACTGGCAACACATGACACTATCATCTGCATAGCGAACGACGTAAACTTCTCCGCGCGCATGGCGTTTCCGCCACTGATTTACCCATAGATCTAAAACGTAGTGCAGGTAGATGTTGCCCAGTAAAGGGGATATCACTGCACCTTGTGGTGTTCCTACCACTGTCTTCGATCGACAACCCTCATCCATCACGCCTGCGGTTAATGTCAATTTAATTAATCGCAAAATGCGTGGGTCTGCTATCCGGTGCTTCAGGAAGGCCATCATCCAATCATGGTTGATGTTATCGAAGAAACCTTGAATATCTGCATCCAACACCCAACTAACTTTCTTGACGGTAATCGCCATGTACACCGCATCCAGCGCTCGATGTTGATTGCGCGCTGGACGGAAGCCATAACTAAACCCCAGAAAGTCTGTTTCGTAAATCGACTCGAGCACCCAGACCAAGGCTTGCTGAACAATTTTATCTTCCAAACAGGTAATCCCTATTGGTCGTTGTTCGCCATTGGCTTTGGGTATCCAAAGTCGCTTTACAGATTGCGGCCTATACCGATTGCCATGCAGTCGCCGGCAAAGCTGTTTCAGTTTTGGCGCAAGATTCTCGCCGTACTGACTCCAGTTTTGACCATCCACTCCAACGGCGGCACGCTTATTTAAAGACCGATAGGCCTTCTCCAGCATCGCTTCGGTGATAGTGTGCATCAGATTGTTGAATTGCAGCGAGTTGTTCCGTTTTGCTGCCGTGTGTAGCCGAGCTAATACAGGAAACGCTGTTGTTATGCTCTGAGTCATAGTCACGTCCGATTAACTCCACTTTCTCTCTGTCAAGACACTTCGCTCCACCCACTCCGCCGCCGTACTCACAACATGGTTTTCGTGGCCTTGTTCGCGGGCTTCTTCACTACTATTATCTTGTCCGACTTCCTACCCTATAGTTTTCAGGATTCGCTAAACACTTCCCCGAAAATACCACCGCTGGAACGGCGGTGGTTACTGGTAGGATCTCCCGAGTTCCGCACAAAAGACATCCGTACATGCACCAGGTCTACGACTCCGGAGAGTCGACTATCGCACTCACGATGTCGCGCGATGGTCGTATTGCCTTCCCCTTCAGACAACAGGGTCAGCACTCTCAAGTGGTGATTTCGGAGCTCAATACTGAGCCTGCACATTCCTCTGTCAACGCTTAACCGTTAGCCTTACGACTAACCGCTCATGACTCGAGGCCTCAGCGGGTCGTTACCCCTTACTGAGTAGAGGGCTTTCACCTCCAATCTTTTGCCGATTTATCTCGGCGCTCTGCCTGTCCCTGTTGGTTCTTGGTATTAATCAGAGGGAAATTTATGTCTGCATTTAACAATGTAACGGTAATCAAAGCCGCCAGTATTTACTTTGATGGTAAAGCTACCAGTCGTAAAATTACTTTTGCCGATGGCAGTATAAAAACCTTAGGCATTATGATGGTGGGTGACTATGATTTTGCTACGGTTGAAAAAGAGTTAATGGAAATTTTAGCGGGCGATATTGATGTGTTGTTACCCAAGTCAACTAACTGGCAAACAGTTAATGCATGGCAATCTTTTTAAGTGAGCGCAAACGCTTCTTTTAAAATTCGCGCTAAAACACTGACTGACTATTGTTGTTCATATTTAGCAGAATAATTTTTATAGTCACTCAAAAAAATCTAAAATAGATAGGTATACCAAGCCACTTGAAGATGCAATATTCAGCAGGTGGCTTGGATTCTATTAGAACAGAGATCAAAGTGTTATTTTCATCCCTTCAATCATGCTCCTTTTATTTAAGTTTGCGGAAGTCTTTCACTTTATTAATTACTGGAAACTTATAGGTGTCGTCAAAAAATGCTTTACCAGCACCATAACCACGCATATAAGGGAACCAACCACGCTCAGGTAGCGTTCTAACAAAGTTAGCTTCCCAACCTTTAGGCGCTTTACCTGGACCTAAAAGCATATAATAAGAACCATCTGGGTTTGTACGAAGACCAGGGGTTCTGCTACCTACCGTTGCTTTACCATCGCCATTTTTTTCACGATTATCAATAACCGTTCGAGTATCTGTATCATAAATTACAATCGACCAGAATAGAGATGCAGGAACATCTTTCTCGATACGGATAATGTAGTTTTCCTCACCATGTAATCTAGCGCCAGTTTCATCTTCAAATTTACCAATGTACGCTTGAGCTCGCCCTCCTGTACGCGGAATAGTCATAGCAGGAGAGGTAGTAATTGCTTCATAGGTGTAACGAGCACGAGGATCAAAGATGTCATAGTATCTCATGCGTTGATTGCCTTTAATGCCATCACCCCATTTACCACCAAGAACCATGCGCCAGTTATTTTGACGTAAAACACCATCTAATCTTTCATTGAAGACAAAAGTCTTCGCCATTAGCTCGCCCTGTAATGCACCGTCGATTAATATTTTTTTCTGACGTTCGGTAGGGTTGAATGGTTTACCTTTTTCAATACCTAATGTTTTTAGCCAGTACATGAATAATCTATCACGCTCCATCACTAGCTCTTCATTGATCGCTATATGAAGCATTTCCCAATAAGCTAATCCACGAGGTTGATAGCTCACCAGTAATTGATCGTTTGCATCTAAATGTTTAGTAACTGGTTTTTCTCCGTAGTAATTTATATACATTTTACTACTTAGTTCTTTAATTTTTTCAGGAGAACCAATAATACGACCTAATAATAATACGCGGTTTGTTTTAACATGGTGGACATGGAAGTCATCTGTAAGTGCTGAAGGTTCAGGTATCGTATCAACAGGCGTATTTGGACCTACAATAATATGTCTGCCACCATGACCCGCCTGAGCACTAAATAAGCCAACATCATCAGGGCTTGCTTGCCAGCTATCAACAACCATACCGACAACTGTACCCGCGGGAATATCTAAGATAACGGCGGATTTACTGGTATCGGAAGTGGCGACGAAATAAGTGCTGGATTCATTTGCCGTTAAAACACCTCTACGTTCATTGAAAGTGCTGATAGTAGCGAACCTGTTGTCGCCATAACCTTTAACTTTCTCTGTAAGCTCGTGTCTAATACGAGTAATGCCTACAATCGGTAAGCCCCATAGATAAAGCTGAGTAGCACGTTGATGATCCATGAGATCATACATTTTATCAGCTGTTTCATGTGTTGGAAAACTATGATCAAGTTCATATTCACCAAAAAATGTTTTTACTTTTCCGGTAATTGGCATCAAGCTTTCAAACTCTTTTTCAGTCTGAATTTCAGACAGTGCCATACTGGGAATTAATAAAACAGACATGGCAATGCTTAACAATAATTTCACTTTTATTTTCATATTTTTTTCCTTTTTTAGCTACCGCGTACTCAGATTTGAACCCATATTTCACTTATTGTAATTCAGGAATTATGAAATGGTATGTACATTCCTCATAACTCCTAAATTTAAGACCTAATCAGTGATTTTAATTTATTTTTTCAAAATCATTTAATTTCCATGATCCATCCCAAAAAGTCTCAGTAGGACCATACCAACGAAAATAGGCGTGCCATGTTTTTCCTGGTATTGTTTGAACCCAGTTATTCTCTTTACCTTCTGGCGCTGTTGGCCCTAAATAAAGATCTACAGATCCGTCTTCATTATAATCTAAGTCTGAAATTCTATTATTAAACTCAACACCTCGTTGTTCGGTTTCAATAAATGAGCGTGTTTCTACGTCGTAAATAGCTAAAGACCAAAAATGCTTAGCTGGCACATCAGCATCAACATGTAATTTGTAGGTGTTTTCACCAAAAAACCAATTGCTGTCACGATCTTTTGCGATAGCCGCATAAGTTTGCCCAAACCCTGGTGGGTATTCACGTGGCGTCCATACTTGTTGTACTGACACTATTTGATACCAAAGGATTGACCTTGGTGTGTAGGCGCCATAGTTTTCTTCTCTTTGTCCTTCAAAATCAGACATAATTTTAAGATTCAACCATTCAGTGTCATCATACACGTGCCTAAGTTTAGGGTTTTTCAAGTTATCAGGAATCTTGTACCGAATAGTAAACGCTTCGTTTACAAGCATTGCGTGTCCAATAGTTTCTGCTTCAATCAGTATTTTCTTTAAACGTTCATCTGGGTTAAAAGGCTTTCCTTTTTCAATACCTATTTCTCGCAGCATAGATAGTGCATAAAGATCACGCTCTTCAATCTCAAGATTTTGAATTACCTCATTAATCTGTTCCCAATATTTAAGTCCTTTTTGGCGATTAATTCTATATTCTTTTCCACCCGTGGCAGGATCACCCATTAAAACAAATTTCTTTTTAAAGGTGGGATCGCTGAGAGGATATGTTTTAATTTGTTGCAGTAGTGTCGTCGCTTTTTCCGCCGTCATATCCTTAGACAAAGGGACTCGTGTTATGGAATATACTTGGTAAGTCTTTGCCTGTGCAATTTGGTAACCCGACGGAATATCACCTTCATAGTTAGGTGGAAGAATTAATATTTTATCTCCCTTGGCTCTATTAGGGCCAACCATACCAAAGTCATAAAATGCTCGATTCCATTCATCGTAAAACCCTGCATTAATAGGGCCGGCAGGCACCTCATAAACAACTGGACCACCCGTTTTACGTAAATCAATATTATCAAAAAGATAAACTACCGACTGGTTTGGTGTTAAAACCTCATGACCTGCATGCACTTTCTCATTGTAGAGCATCGCTCCTAGGTTCTGTACACCGATTTCATCCATAGCCTTTTCAAATAAATAAGTATTATAAGCGGCCTCAACCCAGAAAACAGACTGCGTTGCTCTTTGAAAATCAAGTTCATCAAATAGCTTTTGCGAACTCGCGGCTGTAGGTAAATCATGATCGAAATCTAACTTCCCAATTTTTGAATCCAAGGTTTTTTTATATTCTACACCCGAAGTTGATTGTGCTTTCGTGGTTGTATTTGCACAACTTATAACAAATGAAATAGTTGATATAAGCAGCAAAGCCTTCGCTATTTTTTTCATAACATTTCCTTTTCATAAGTTTATTTATAGAGAAGCCAAGATAGTTTCCCCCTTAAAATCAACAAACAGGGAAATTGCTCACGAATATCGACAACAATTGAAGCCCAATCATACAACAGGAATGCCGCCAATTCCAAATCAGATAATAGGTGGACGATTCGACCATGTGTTATTGCGGGCCGTCGATGAACACGACCCTTGCTAGGTACATCGCGAACTTCAAGAAAAGGCTTATATGATTTCCCGGTGCCTGCGCCCCTGCCATCTTTAAAGCGTTTGCGGATTTTGGGCTCTAAGAGCTCAATTACTGGTTTAGGGGAAGGTTCAAGAAAGGTGCTCATAGAAAGATTCCAAACTACGCCTGAATTTTAAGCATAGCTTAGAAAGCTGAAAGTATGACACTTTATTGTAAGCTTACAATAGCGGTATCTCCCATTTTTAGAATTACTCCACTGTCACCGATTTAGCTAAATTACGCGGCTGATCTACATCCGTACCTTTTAACACGGCCACATGATAGGAAAGCAACTGCAGAGGCAGGGTATATAAAATAGGTGCGACAATATCGGCTGCATGGGGAACATTAATTACGCTTACTCCCTCCTCATTTTTAAACCCTGCATCACTATCAGCAAATACATACAGCTTGCCACCACGTGCTCGCACTTCTTCCAGGTTCGATTTTAGCTTTTCAAGCAACTCATCATTAGGCGCTACAGCAACAATTGGCATATCTTCATCGACCAATGCCAGCGGGCCATGTTTAAGCTCACCCGCAGGGTAGGATTCGGCATGGATATAGGATATCTCCTTCAGCTTTAATGCCCCCTCCATCGCAACAGGGTAGAGCACGCCACGGCCCAGAAACAGTGCGTGACGCTTATCTGCAAAGGCTTGTGACATCTTTTGTATTGGGCCATCAAGCTCCAGCGCCCGTTCCAACAAAGAGGGAGTTTGATGCAAAGCCATAACAATTTTTTCTTCCTGCTCCGCACTCATACCATGGCGACGTCCCAGTGCCAAAGTCAGGATTAACAAGGCAACCAGTTGGGTAGTAAAGGCCTTGGTTGAAGCAACGCCAATTTCCGGACCAGCAAAGGTCATTAATGCCAGATCGGACTCTCTAACCAATGAGCTTTGTGCAACATTGCAAATAGTCATTGTTGAGGTATAACCCAAGCCCTTTGCCAAACGTAAGGCGGCGAGAGTATCGGCTGTTTCACCGGATTGAGAGATGGTAATTAACAGGGTATTTTTTTGTACCACAAATTTTCTATAACGAAACTCACTGGCCACCTCGACACGACAAGGTATATTGGCTACTCCCTCAAACCAGTATTTGGCCACCATCCCAGAATGATAGCTGGTACCGCAGGCTACAATCTGTACCGCTTCCACTTGATCAAGTATCGCTTTAGCATCTGCACCGAAGGATTCTTCAATGATTGTTTTTTTACCGATACGCCCTTGTAAAGTATCTTTAATAACCTCGGGCTGCTCGTAAATCTCCTTAAGCATATAGTGGCGGTATTGGCCTTTTTCAGCAGCTTCAGCACTTTCATGTATATGCTCTTGCTTTCGCTCTACGCTTTCACCCTTACTGTTCCAGATATGAAAACTATCCGGTGTAATTTCTGCCATATCACCTTCTTCAAGGTAAATAAATCGATCAGTAACCTGCCGTAATGCCAGTTGATCGGAGGCCAGAAAATTTTCTCCCAAACCTAATCCCAACACCAAGGGGCTGCCACTTCGGGCAGCAATAATTTTTTCAGGCTCAGCAGTGCTGATAACAGCCAAACCAAAAGCTCCCTCAAGCTCAGTAATTGTAGAGCGAAGGGCTGACATTAAATCAGCATTGGTTTTCAGTTTTTCTTTAAGCAAATGGACAATTACTTCAGTATCGGTTTCTGACTGAAATTCATAACCCTTTTGTTTCAGCGACTGTCTTAGCTCATCGTGGTTTTCAATAATACCATTATGCACCAAAGCAATTTCCTCTCCCGATTGATGCGGGTGGGCATTGCTTTGTGAGGGTTTACCGTGGGTAGCCCAACGGGTATGGGAAATACCAACCGATCCACTAAGTGGACTTTTATTTAGGCTGTCTTCCAATGCAGCGACTTTTCCAAGCTCTTTAACACAAGCGAGGTTATGTTGTGCATCAATGAGTGCGATGCCAGCTGAGTCATAACCTCGATATTCAAGACGTTTAAGACCTTCCACTAAAATAGCAGCTACTTCTCTTTTAGCTGCCGCGCCAACTATGCCACACATACTTTATGTCCTTTATATATTGATTACGATTTTTTTACTGGTCGCTGCCAGCTTGTAATGTTTTTTTGTTTACCACGTGCAACAGCAAGGTTGTTATCACTCACTTCTCTGGTAATAGTTGAACCTGCACCAACGGTAGCTTCTTTGCCAATAGTAACGGGGGCAACCAATGAGGTGTTGGAACCAATAAATGCGCCATCATTAATTTTAGTTTTGAATTTATTAACGCCATCATAATTGCAGGTTATCGTGCCAGCGCCAATATTTACACCACTACCGATTTCTGCATCTCCAATATAACTGAGATGGCTTACTTTGGAGCCTTCGCCAATAATGGTTTTTTTGGTTTCTACAAAATTACCAATTTTTGCTTTTTCTGCCAATTGACTACCTGGTCGCAAACGAGCAAAGGGGCCAATAACACAATCAGCGGCAACGCTGGCCTGTTCCAAAATACTGTTAGCTTTTATTTCTACATTATCGCCAATACTGCTGTCGCTGATAATACAGTTAGAGGCTATTGTTACATTGTCTCCAATACTAACCTTTCCTTCAAATATCACATTGGTATCAATAATTACGTCGGTACCGACAGTGATTTCGCCACGCAAATCAAAGCGTGAAGGATCTTTTAAAGTGACGCCCTGCTCCTGAAGTTCTCTCGCCTGGCATAACTGAAACCATCGCTCGAGGTCCGAAAGCTGAAGACGATTATTGACACCCTGCACTTCTTGCTCGGAATCAGGATGAACCGTCTTTATTTCAATACCCTGATTGGCCGCCATCTCAATAATATCGGTAAGGTAATACTCCCCCTGAGCATTATTATTCGATAATTTTGGCAACCATTCTCGTAAATGACTGGATTTTACTGCCAGTATGCCTGTATTGATTTCACGTATATTTAACTGAGCCGTATCCGCATCTTTATGCTCAACAATAGCCGTTACTGAGCCTGAAGCTGAACGAACAATTCGCCCATAACCAGCAGCGTCATCGAGTTCCACCGTTAGCAATGCAATTGATTGCTCTGTCACCAATGAAACCATACTTTTAAGGGTCGATAGGCGAGTAAGCGGAACATCACCATAGAGAATTAATGTAATACTGTCCTCTTTTAAAAAAGGCAGCGCCTGCTGTACAGCATGTCCTGTTCCCAGTTGCTGCTGCTGGGTAATCCATTGGATATCTTCGTTAACGAAGCGCTCTTTTACTAAGTCCGCACCATGGCCAATAATAACCTGTAAATGCGTGTGTTCCAGCTGCTGTGCAGTATCAATAACATGTTTTAGCAACGATTTTCCGGCAAGATCATGTAAGACTTTCGGCAACTTTGATCGCATTCTACTGCCTTGACCCGCTGCCAGAATAACAACATCTATGTTCATATACTTTCCTTAAAGCCTAATGATTCTTTTATGCTATGCCTTCAACTATAAATTAAAAAGTTGCTGCATGAAACTGTAACGCTTAAACCAAAAAAGGGTAGCCTAAGCCACCCTTTTTTATTATTTTCTCTTCAACTTGTGACTTATTGGCCGAGCTTTTTACGAATCTGCTGCAAGGTTCTCAACTGTGCCGCCGCCTCTGCCAACTGGGTTGCTGCTCTAGTGTAATCAAAGTCTGCACTTTGATTAGCAAGGGCCTGCTCGGCTTCTTTCTGTGCTTCAAGTGCTGCTGCTTCATCAACATCACCAGCACGCAAGGCAGTATCTGCCAAAATTGATACGACGCCAGGCTGAACTTCCAGATAACCACCGGAAACGTAATACACCTGCTCTTCTTCCTCACCCTCAACTCTCAGTCGTACTGGACCTGGGATAAGTGAAGTCAAAAGGGGCGCATGCCCGTAGTAAATACCAAGATCACCCAGAGCACCGGTGGCAATAACAACCTCCACCAAACCCGAGAATATCTCTTGCTCTGCACTGACTATATCGCAATGGATAGTCATAGCCATATCTTATCCTCAATTAGCGTAAGTAACGCACCCGCGCTACTTATATGCTCTTCGCTTTTTCAATTGCTTCATCAATGGTGCCGACCATGTAGAAGGCCTGCTCAGGCAAGCTATCATACTCACCCTCTAAAATTCCCTTAAAACCGCGGATGGTATCCTTCAAGGAAACATACTTACCGGGAGAACCGGTGAATATTTCAGCAACATGGAAAGGCTGGGACAAGAAGCGCTCAATCTTACGGGCACGGCTTACAGTCTGCTTATCTTCTTCAGATAGCTCGTCCATACCAAGGATGGCGATGATATCTTTTAATTCCTTATAACGCTGCAGTACTGACTGTACACCACGAGCAATATCATAGTGCTCTTGACCAATAATCAGCGGATCAAGCTGGCGAGAAGTCGAATCCAGCGGATCAACCGCAGGATAGATACCTTTTGCTGCAATATCACGACTCAATACAACTGTTGAGTCCAAGTGAGCAAAAGTGGTAGCGGGTGATGGATCGGTCAAATCATCAGCAGGTACATAAACCGCCTGGATTGAAGTAATAGATCCGGTCTTAGTGGAGGTAATACGCTCCTGCAATACACCCATCTCTTCTGCTAGTGTTGGCTGATAACCAACCGCTGATGGCATACGGCCCAGCAGAGCGGATACTTCTGTTCCCGCTAAGGTATAACGATAAATGTTATCAATAAATAACAGTACATCTTTACCATCATCACGGAATTTTTCAGCCATGGTCAAACCGGTCAGCGCTACACGCAAACGGTTTCCAGGGGGCTCATTCATCTGACCATAAACCATGGCAACTTTTGATTTGGTAAACTCTTCAACGTTTACAACACCGGCTTCCTGCATCTCAAAGTAGAAATCGTTACCTTCACGCGTACGCTCACCAACACCGGCAAATACGGACAAACCACTGTGCTCGGTCGCGATGTTATTGATCAGCTCCATCATGTTAACGGTTTTACCAACACCGGCTCCACCGAACAAACCTACTTTACCACCCTTGGCAAAAGGACAAACCAGATCGATAACCTTGATGCCAGTTTCCAATAACTCATCGGAAGCTGACAGCTCGTCATAGGCAGGTGATTTACGGTGAATAGAAGCACGCTCCTTCTCGCCGATGTCTCCACACTCATCAATAGGATTACCCAATACATCCATAATACGACCGAGTGTTTCTACACCAACGGGTACAGCAATAGGCGCTTTGCTATTTTCTACCGTAAGACCACGACAGACTCCTTCGGAAGCACCCATCGCAATGGTACGAACAACACCGTCGCCCAATTGTTGCTGTACTTCCAGAGTAAGACCCCTCTCTGTTACCATCAAGGCATCATAGACTTGGGGGACAGAATCGCGGGGAAATTCCACGTCGATAACGGCTCCAATGATTTGTACGATACGTCCGCTACTCATTTCCGATTCCTCTTAAACCAAGTTTTAATTCTTTTATAAAGGGGTGAAAACTACTAACCCTTTATCTAAACTGTATATTACTGCTTGTCTTATGCGCTGCTTAGGAAATCGCCGAAGCACCACTTACTATTTCTGAAAGTTCCTGGGTAATCGATGCCTGGCGCGCTTTGTTATAAATAAGCTCCAGACCATCAATCAGGTCTCCGGCATTATCGGTGGCATTTTTCATTGCCAGCATGCGTGCTGCCTGCTCGCAAGCGCCGTTTTCAACCACGGCCTGATATACCTGGGATTCGATATAACGGGCAAATAAACCATCCAACAAATCGCGAGCATCGGGCTCGTAGATATAATCCCAATGATGTTTCATGTCTTCGCTTTGTTCAGCTTCTAAAGGCAGTAGCTGCGATACACCTGGATTCTGTGTCATGGTGTTAATGAACTCATTACCCACCAAGAACAGCTTATCGATTTTTCCTTCACTAAAACCGTCAAGCATGACCTTCACGCCACCGATCAGATCGGCAACATCCGGAGTTTCACCCAGATCCCTTATTGCGGCTATAACATTACCACCGTAACTCTTAAAAAATGCCGCCGCTTTAGCGCCCACTAAACAAAGATCGATCTCTACATTACTGTCGTGCCATTGTTTCATTGCTTTAATGGAGGCCTTAAACAAGTTAATGTTTAAACCTCCACATAAACCACGATCAGACGAAACGATAATAAAGCCAACTCGCTTTACATCACGCTCCTGCATAAACTTGTGCTTGTATTCCGGTGTAGCATTAGCAACATGGCCAATAACCTGGCGTATACGCTGGGAATAAGGCTTACCCAATTGCATGCGTTCCTGTGCCTTGCGCATTTTACTCGCAGCAACCATCTCCATTGCGCTCGTAATTTTCTGCGTACTCTTAATACTGCCGATCTGAGTACGTATTTCTTTTCCGCCAGCCATCTCTTCCCACCTGAACCTTGTTAAATAAGGTACAACTAAATCTTATCGATTTAGCTTATAACAAGCCAGTCAAAGACTAAGTCTTTGACCGTACCGGATTTCTACCAAGTCTGGGTAGACTTGAATTTTTCTATTGCTTCTTTGAACTTGCCTTCAAACTCATCATTCCAGTTACCAGAGCTAACAATTGCTTTCATGGTGTCGGCAAATTCGCTGTTAGCAAAAGACAATAACGCTGATTCAAAAGCGCCAATCTTTTCTACAGCCACATCTTTAAGGTGGCCTTCGTTAGCGGCATAAACCATCAAACCCATTTCAGCAACATTCATTGGAGAATACTGCTTTTGCTTCATCAATTCGGTAACGCGCTCTCCATGATCGAGCTGCGCACGAGTGGCTTCATCAAGGTCGGAAGCAAACTGGGAGAAAGCGGCCAATTCACGATACTGGGCCAGCGCAGTACGAATACCACCGGACAGTTTCTTCATAACTTTGGTCTGCGCGGCACCACCAACACGAGATACGGATATACCCGCGTTCATCGCTGGACGAATACCAGCGTTAAACATATCCGCTTCCAGGAATATCTGTCCGTCAGTAATTGAAATTACGTTGGTTGGTACGAATGCAGATACGTCGCCCGCTTGAGTTTCGATAATTGGCAGTGCGGTCAATGAACCGGTTTTGCCTTTTACTTCACCATCGGTGAATTTCTCTACGTAATTGGCATTAACTCGCGAGGCGCGCTCTAGCAAACGTGAGTGGAGATAGAATACATCACCAGGATACGCTTCACGTCCTGGTGGACGGCGTAGCAAGAGTGAAATCTGACGATAGGCCCAGGCTTGTTTAGTCAGGTCATCAAAAATAATCAGTGCATCTTCACCACGGTCACGATAGTACTCACCCATCGAAGCTCCAGCAAAAGGCGCCAAATATTGCATGGCAGCAGGATCCGATGCGGTAGCAGCAACAATAATGGTGTGATCCATAGCGCCATGCTCTTCGAGTTTTCGCACAACAGCAGCAATAGAAGAGGCTTTCTGTCCGATCGCTACATAGATACACTTAATACCAGAGTCTTTCTGGTTAATAATTGCATCAATGGCTATCGCACTCTTACCAATCTGACGGTCACCGATAATCAACTCGCGCTGACCACGACCGATGGGCACCATTGCATCTACAGCTTTTAAACCAATCTGCACCGGCTGATCAACCGATTGGCGATCAATTACACCGGGGGCTACTTTTTCGATAGCATCGGTCAGTTTAGCATTAACCGAGCCTTTTCCATCAATGGGGCTACCCAATGCGTCTACTACACGACCTTGTAATTCAGGCCCGACCGGTACTTCAAGAATTCGGCCAGTACACTTACAGCTCTGACCTTCGGCCAGACTGCGGTAGTCGCCCAAAATTACTGCGCCAACGGAGTCTCTTTCGAGGTTCAAAGCCATGCCATAGACACCGCCTTCAAACTCTATCATTTCGCCGTACATTACGTCGGCAAGACCATGGATTCGAATGATACCGTCGGTTACGGAAACAACGGTACCTTCGTTGCGGGCCTCAGTAGATACATCGAGTTCGTCGATGCGCTGCTTGATTATTTCGCTAATCTCGGATGGATTCAGCTGCTGCATGCTCTGTTCCTCAATCCTACAATTTCATTGATTCTGCAAGCTTGGCCAAACGGCCTCGCACAGAACCGTCAATGACGATGTCGCCGGCACGAACTAATATTCCGCCCAGCAAATTTTTGTCTACAACTGTACTTACTCGTATATCGCGTTCCAGCTTTTTACTCAGTGCGTCATCCAGTTTTTGCTGAATATCTTCACCTAAAGTAAATGCTGTCGAAATCTCGACATCTACCGTACGCTCTTGATTTGCCTTTAAGTCAGCAAAAAGTTGCTGAATTTGAGGCAATAATCTCAGTCGCTTATTTTCAGCTAATACCGTGACAAAGTTGCGTCCTTTTTCACTCAGTACATCTCCACACACTTCAACCAGCATGTTTGACTGCTGCTGAGATGTTATAGAAGGTGACGCAATAATCTTTGTTACATTTTCACTCTGGCAAACTGCAGATAATATCGCAATTTGTGTTTCCCAACCCGCAAGATCCTTATCCGCCATAGCCTGCTGAAAAACAGCTTTTGCGTAAGGTCGTGCCAAGGTATTTAATTCAGCCATTAGATGCCTCGCTTAAAGACCAGCGGCCAGCTTGTCGACCAAATCTTTATGCGCACTTTCATCAATTGAGACTTCGAGAATTTTCTCAGCCCCAGCCAATGCCAATGCACCCACTTGCGCACGTAACTGCTCTTTTGCGCGATTAACCTCTTGGTCAATCTCGGCTTGAGCGGCTTCTTTTAAACGATCACCTTCTAGTCGAGCCTGATCTTTGGACTCATCAACTATTTGGGTAGCTCGTTTGTTTGCCTGTTCAATAATACTGGTAGCCTCTATTTTGGCTTCATGCATTTTTTGAACGGCGTTCTTTTGTGCTAATTCCAGGTCTAGCTGTGCGCGATCTGCTGCGCTCAAACCTTCATCAATAAGCTTTTGACGTTCCTGCATCGCTTCAATGACCGGTGGCCATATGAACTTTTTGCAGAACCAGACAAACATAACGAAGCTTATGAGCTGGCCAAGAATTGTTAAATTGATATTCACTACAACACCTCTTGCTGTTGTGGAACGTTAGGTCTTAATCAACCCGCGTTTGTAAAAACTGTTTACAGTGCGAACAGAATGTAAAGACCCAAACCAACACCAATCATAGGTACCGCATCTACAAGACCCATAACGATAAAGAACTGTGTGCGAAGCATTGGGATAAGCTCAGGCTGACGCGCTGCGCCTTCCAGGAATTTACTTCCCAAAACACCCACACCTATTGCAGCACCAATTGCGCCCAAACCCATGATCAGGGCACCTGCTAGAATATTTAAAGAGCCTTCCATTATTTTCTCCTGATAAGACTAATGGTTATGGTTAATTTAAAATCGTTAATTTAAAATCGTTAATGTGAATCGTAAGCCATTGCTAAATAAACCACTGTCAACACCATAAAAATAAATGCCTGCAGTGTGATTATTAATACGTGGAATATTGCCCAAGGTAATGACAGTAACCACTGACCCCAGAAGGGTAACAAAGCTATCAGTATAAATACCATTTCACCAGCATACATGTTGCCGAACAGTCGTAAACCGAGTGATAGTGGTTTGGCTAATAGGCCAATCATTTCCAGAAACAGATTAAAAGGCATCGCCCATTTAGGCAGTGGCTGGAATGCCAGTTCCGCAAAGAATCCACCGACACCCTTCTCTTTAAAACTGTAATAAAGAATCAATGCGAAAATACCCAGTGCCATACCCATAGTCGCATTAACATCGGTGGTGGGTACCACTTTCATAAAGTGTATACCCATCATTCCAGCTAGATGAGGGATCCAGTCTACCGGAATAAGATCCATCAGGTTCATCAGAAATACCCAGACGAAGATGGTTAAACCCAAGGGTGCTACCATGGCATTTTTATGGGTAAAAATGCTTTTAACATTCTCATCAATAAAATCGACGATCATTTCAACAAAATTTTGCAAACCACCAGGTACGCCAGTTGTAACATGTTTAGCTGCACGGCCAAAAATAAAACAAAACAGTGCTCCGAGGATCAGCGACCAGGCCATGGTGTCCACATGGATAGCCATAAACCCCATATCAGCGGCTTCTTTGGCATCATGGGCCATTACCCAGGAGTCTGAAGTCAATGTACTAGTACCACCATCGCCTTCGCCATGACGTACGTAACCTGCAGGCAACTTGCCATAGGTAAGGTTGGTTAGGTGGTGAGCTATATATTCGCTGGAAGTTAGAGTATCGCCTGCCATGCTTAGCTATCTATCTCTTTGAATGACTATAGTGAGTAGAGCCTTTTGACTGCAGTAATACCGCTGCGCCAATCGTTCCTACTAATAAAGTAACAACAAAACCAATTAACAAAGCTACTGTGTGCAGGGGTTCTATAAATTTGAACACCATTGCCATCAGTATTGCCATTACAGCAAATTTTCCAATCTCGGCCTTGTAAAATGAGCCGAGTACCTTATTGGCATAGCGCGTTCCGTTGTAACGAAACGCTCTCCAGCCAAAATAAGTATTTCCTGCAGTAACAACCAAAGCGCCCAAAGCCGCTGAAATTGCTGCTGTGACTCCTGAAATACTAAACAAGACAGCTAGCAGCGCAGTTGTTAATAATTGTAAAAGTATTAAGCGATGTAGCGGTGGTTTAGCAATGACGGATGAGTGTTTCATGTTCTTTTAGCCTTATTATGAGCCTACCTCGCCACAACAAAGCCACACTGCCTTCCAGATAGTTACAAGAAACCCTGAAACTATATTGATTACCCCAACCCTACCTTTTACAAATACTGCCTCGTTAGCCCTAAGCTAACGGGGGCGCATTATAAGGAATACGGATTAGGGAATCAACTGCTACTGCGCCAATGATGCACCCAAATCCGGTAGCCGCACCATTTTGGTTCTTAATACCGATATTCATCACTGGTTTTACTAATTGGATAGGGATTCAATGGTGGTTTGGGTAAAACTACTTAATATGGTTTAAAATCCCATCAAGCTCATCAAGGCTGTTGTATTTAAAAACCAGTTTTCCCTTACCTTTTGCGCTATGTTGAATCAATACTGTAGCTCCGAGCTTTCCAGACAACTGCTCTTCCAGACGTTTGATGTCCGGATCAATCTTCTTCTCGGTATTTTGGTTATTGTGCTCCTGCTGCAAACGACGAACCAGCGCTTCTGTCTGCCTGACTGATAAGCCCCTGCTCACCACACTGCTAGCTGCACTGACTTGCTTATTCTCAGCTAGTCCCAATAAAGCCCGCGCATGCCCCATCTCAAGGTCACCATGCTCTAGCAGACGGCGTACTTCCTCCTTAAGACTCATCAGGCGCAGCAGGTTGGTTATCGTAGTTCTGGATTTTCCTACCGCATCCGCTACTTCCTGTTGGGTTAACTCAAACTCCTTTTGCAGGCGTTGCAAGGCAATCGCTTCTTCAATTGGATTGAGATCTTCGCGCTGAATATTTTCGATCAGTGCCATCGCTACTGCAGCTTCATCGGGTACATCTCGAATAATAACCGGAATATCTTGTAGTCCCGCTAGCTGACAAGCTCGCCAACGGCGCTCACCAGCAATAATTTCATAATGGTCTTTGGAAACTGGCCGTACCACAATCGGCTGCATTACACCTTGAACTCTTATCGATGCCGCCAACTCCTCAAGAGCCTCGGGGTGCATATCACGGCGTGGCTGGTATTTACCACGCTGAATAAATTCAACCGGTAATTTTTTTAACTGTCCATCCAGGGACTTGGTTTCACTTTTTTGATCAACTATATCATCAGCAGCTGGCCTGGTGCCTGCTAGCAGGGCATCAAGCCCCCGTCCCAAACCTCGCTTTTTTGCTGCCATAGAATCCTCTAGCTACTTCAAATTAGTATTTCTTTACGCTTGGTTTATTACTGCCTTGATGACAGCAGTAACCAAGTCGGACTTAATAAGCTTGGTAATCCATCAGATTACAGTTCAACCACCGACTGACAGGACTTTTCATCCATTCTTCGTAATACTTCACCTGCCAGAACCAGGTAGGCTTTTGCTCCCCTGGAGGTTTTGTCATAAATCAGTGCTGGCAAACCATGGCTAGGTGCCTCTGCCAAACGCACATTACGTGGTATACAGGTTCGATAGAGTTGATCGCCAAAGTGACGTACCAGCTGTTTAGAGACATCTCGCGTTAAGCCGTTTCTGGGGTCGTACATAGTACGTAAAATCCCTTCTATTTTTAAATCAGGGTTTATCACATCTGTAATACTGGCAATTGTCCTCAGCAGATCACTTAAACCTTCCAAGGCGTAATATTCACACTGCATGGGAATAATCACACCATCGGCGGCACAAAGCCCATTAACGGTCAACATATTTAACGAGGGGGGGCAGTCAATAATAATAAAATCATAGTTATCAGCAACCGTACTTAATGCCCTACGTAAGCGAGTTTCTCTGGCTAAGGTATCCAAAAGCTGGACTTCAGCTGCTGTCAGATCGGCATTTGCTGGTAATACATCGTAAGCACCGACAGTATCATAAACACAACAATCACTAACCGTGGCCTCATCAACCAGTACATCGTAAATACTTAACTCGAGGTTATTTTTATCGACACCACTACCCATAGTGGCATTTCCCTGCGGGTCAAGATCAACCAGTAATACGCGCTTTTTGGTTGCTGCCAGCGAAGCCGACAGATTTACTGTGGTGGTGGTTTTAGCTACACCGCCCTTTTGATTTGCTACCGCTAGTATTCTGGCCAAACTGTAATTCCTGCTCTAAGCGTGGTATTGGCTAATTTGCTTGAATAACCACCAAGTGGCGCTCGCCCTCCAAATCAGGCACGGCAAGCGTATAACAGGCTTTGACATTAAAGCCTTTTGGCAAATCCCTCAACTCTTTTTCAGGGTATAAGCCTTTCATCGCATAAAAACTGCCCTGCTCTGCGCAAAGCGCTTGAGTATAAACCAACATTTCCCTAAGGGAAGTAAACGCTCGGCTTAATACACCATCAAATTTTTTCAGGGGAGTGAAATCTTCTGCTCGTGCTTTAACCACCTGCACATTATCCAAGGCCAGTTCCGCTTTTACCTGTAATAAAAAACGTGTTTTTTTGCTGTTGGTATCCAATAAGGTAAATTGCTGCTCCGGTAATGCTATTGCCAGTGGAATGCCGGGTAGACCTGCACCAGTACCAACATCAACAAAATATTCTCCCTCAAGAAAAGGCGCGATACTTAAACTGTCCAGTAAATGCAAAACCAACATATCTTCAGGTTTTTTGATTGCGGTTAGGTTATAGGACTTGTTCCATTTTTCAATCAACAGCAGATAGTTGATCAAGCAATTTTTTTGTTGTGTTGATAAAGTAATAGCTAGAGTTTCCAGGCCACAATTAAGTCGAGAATCAAGCTGAGACTGCATATCAATCCTTAGGCGCTTTTTTTATCAAGAGCGCCACGTTTTTTCATATAGATTAGCAGCAGGGAAACCGCAGCCGGGGTAACACCAGGGATACGTGATGCTTGACCTAAAGTTTGTGGTTTGGTGCTTATTAATTTCTGCTTAACTTCATTGGATAACCCTTCAACGGGCTGGTAATCAAAATCATCAGGCAGTAAACAGTTTTCATAACGGTGCATACGATCAATTTCATCTTGCTGGCGAGATATATAACCCGCGTATTTCACCTGTACTTCTATTTGTTCAACAACCTGCTTGTTAATATTTTTTTTATCTTCATTATCATATGCCGCCATCAGCTGTTGATAACTAACCCCTGGTCGTTTTAATAAATCCAGTAGGTTATATTCTCTACTCAAGGGATTTTCTAATACTTCATTTAGCTTTTGTGCTTGCACACTATCGGGTTGAATCCAGGTTGTAGCCAACCGCTGCCTTTCTTTTTCGATGGCTTCAAATTTTTCTGAGAAAAACTGCCATTGCTGATCTCCAAGTAAACCCAACTCCCGTCCTTTTTCACTTAAGCGTAAATCCGCATTATCTTCACGCAGAAGCAAACGATATTCTGCCCTACTAGTAAACATACGATAGGGTTCACTCGTACCCAAGTTAATCAAATCATCAACCAGTACGCCAATATAGGCTTCATCTCTACGGGGACACCAAGGCTCTTTTTGCTGTGCGGCTAGTGCCGCATTACAACCGGCTAATAAACCTTGAGCAGCAGCTTCTTCGTAACCGGTGGTGCCATTAATCTGACCAGCAAAAAACAAACCCCTAATAGCTTTGGTTTCTAAAGAATATTTAAGACCACGTGGATCAAAAAAATCATATTCAATGGCATAACCCGGTCGAGTGATATGAGCGTTTTCAAAACCTTTAATTGCCCGTATTAAATTAAGCTGTACATCAAAGGGAAGACTGGTGGAAATACCATTGGGATAAAGCTCGTGGGTATTTAAGCCTTCAGGTTCAATAAAAATTTGGTGGGAATCTTTATCAGCAAAACGGTGGATTTTATCTTCTATTGAAGGGCAATACCGAGGACCTATACCTTCGATAACACCGGTGTACATAGGCGAGCGATCTAAACCGGCACGGATAATATCGTGACAACGCTCATTGGTGTGGGTAATCCAGCAACATATCTGTTTTGGGTGTTGATCAACGCTGCCCTGAAAAGACATTACCGGCCTTGGCTGATCCCCCCACTGTTCCTCCAAAATTTCAAAATTAACACTGCGCGCATCAATACGCGGCGGAGTTCCGGTTTTTAAACGTTCAACATTAAAGGGAAGTTCTCGCAGACGATCTGCCAAAGCCAGCGATGCTGGATCTCCAGCGCGCCCACCCTGATGGCTTTGTAAACCGATATGGATTTTCCCCGCTAAAAAAGTTCCTGCGGTTAGTACCACGGAGTCTGCGAGAAAACGTAAACCCATATTGGTAACAACACCATTTATTTTATTATCGCTAATAATTAAATCATCGGCTGTCTGTTGGAAAATAAAAAGATTTTTTTGGTTTTCCAGAATATTACGTATCGCTGATTTATAGAGCGCTCGATCAGCCTGCGCTCGAGTCGCTCGTACCGCAGGACCTTTTCTGGCATTAAGAATACGAAACTGAATACCGGCCAGATCAGTGGCTTTTGCCATTGCCCCGCCTAAAGCATCAATTTCTTTAACCAGGTGGCTTTTGCCAATACCGCCAATAGCGGGATTGCAGGACATTAAACCCAGGGTTTCAATATTCTGGGTTAATAGTAGAGTTTTAAGCCCCATCCTGGCGCTAGCGAGAGCTGCCTCGGTGCCAGCATGTCCACCGCCAATAACAATTACTGCAAATCGTTCAGGGAATTCCACGACTAACCTCAAGCTGATTATTCTACTGCTGGATAAAAAAGGGTGGCCGATTATACGCAGAACTGATTAAAGGATCAAAAGGCTTGTTTAATCGTTAATCAGTTATAAATCACTTACTTTTTGTTTTCGTGGAGTCTTTAAGTATAAAGATCTTTATGTATATATATGTATTATATATAGAAGATATTTAATATAGTTATTATTAGGGAGCCTATTTTCTGTTTATAAGTAGTTATTTTCAATTAAAAACAACCACTTATAGAGAATGTAAGTGCTGTATTAACTAAGTATTTACTTGTGTAATAGCTCTTAAAGAAATTGTGGATAAAACCGATTGCAATAAATCTGTGGATAAACTTCATAGTTATCATTGTTTCGTTGACAAGTTATACACAGCTAGTTCAATTAGCTCAACTAGTATTCATGGGAGATTGATAAATAGGGATAAGTTTTAAGTTTTGTTGTGTATAAGTTGGGGGTAGCTGTTTAATAGCTTGTTAATACTGGGGTACAGACGAAATAGTAGATATTTTCGCTTCTCAATATATCTTGGGTATATATTAATTTTGTAATGTTTGCTTCGCCTTTATTTACCTACTTACCTATACAAAAACTGGAAAATATTCTTCCCAGTAGATCATCAGGGCGAAAGTCCCCGGTTATTTCTCCAAGAGATTGCTGGCAGAGCCTTAGATCTTCAGCCAGTAATTCTCCTGCTGCAGCTTGCTGTAGCTGTTCAAGCCCACACCTTAGATGATTTTCTGCTTGCTCTAGCGCGCGTAGGTGGCGCCGCCTGGCACTAAAGCAACCTTCTATATTAGTTTGATAACCCATACACGCTTTAAGGTGGTCGCGAAGATCATCGATAGCCAAACCCTGCTTGGCAGAGAGAGCAATTGCTGGATGCTGGTCTATCTGCTCTGCTTGCATGCCTGGCTTTAAGCTAGACAGGTCACATTTGTTTAATACAATCGTGGTATTGTTTTTCTCGATCAAAGCTTCACTACCCGGAGGCCAAAGTTCACTAGAGCTTGTTGGCAGTTTATCGCTACTATCGACAACCAGTAAAATACGATCTGCCTGCTCTATCTCCTGCCAGGCGCGACGAATTCCTTCACGCTCTACTTCATCAGGACTTTCTCTTAAACCTGCGGTATCAATAATATGCAGGGGCATACCATCAATTTGTATTTGTTCGCGCAGTACATCCCGGGTAGTGCCTTCGATACTAGTTACAATGGCACTGTCTTTACCGCAAAGCATATTTAGCAAACTTGATTTTCCGGCATTGGGACGACCAGCAATTACCACACTCATACCTTCTCTTATTAGTGAGCCTTGTTTAGCCTGCTTAAAGATCCTACTTAGCGTATTTTGAATATTGTGTAGGTCACTCAGTACCTTGCCATCACTTAAAAAATCTATTTCTTCTTCAGGGAAGTCGATAGCGGCTTCTACATAAATTCGCAGTTTAATGACTTCTTCATTAAGCGCATTAATTTGCCGGGAGAATTCTCCCTGTAAAGAACGTAGTGCATTACGAGCAGCTTGTTCTGAAGCACTGTCGATTAAATCTGCTATGGCTTCGGCTTGCGCCAGATCGATTTTGTTATTTAGAAAAGCCCGCTCAGAAAATTCACCGGGTCTGGCTAAACGTGCTCCCAGTGATAACACCTCCCGTAGAAGACAGTCCATAATAATAGGGCCGCCATGGCCCTGTAGTTCCACTACATCCTCTCCGGTAAAAGAGTTTGGCGTTGGAAAATACAGACTTATTCCCTGGTCGATAACATTTTTATTGTTGGACTGTTGCTGGCACTGTTGGTAAAAATTACCATAATGGGCGTAACGGGGTTTGAGTTCTTTTTCAGTAATTTTAACTGATATTTTATAAGCCTTGGGCCCAGAAATACGGATGATAGCAACCCCGCCTTTTCCAGGTGGTGTTGCTAGAGCGGCAATAGTGTCGCCGTTAAGGGAGGAGTTTATTGGTAAATTATCCATAGGGAGTCTCTATTTATTGCTTTTAACTTTGCTGTAAATTTCCCATAAAAATAAGCTAAAAAAAAGACCCTTGCGGGTCTTTTAAAATTTCCAGTACATTATGATTCACTGGCTTTTTCAATTTGTCGAGTAATAATGTATTGTTGAATGATCGAGAGAATATTGTTAACCACCCAGTACAAAACAAGGCCAGCCGGGAACCACAGGAAGAAAAAAGTAAAAATTACCGGTAGCCATTGCATAACTTTTGCCTGCATAGGGTCAGGTGGTGGAGGATTAAGTTTTTGTTGAATGAACATACTAGCGCCCATAACCAGCGGCAGGAAGAAATAAGGATCCATAGCTGACAGATCTTTAATATAACCTATAAAAGGTGCATGGCGCAGTTCAACCCCTTCTAGTAATACCCAGTACAGTGCTATAAATACCGGCATTTGAATGACTATGGGTAAGCAGCCTCCTAAGGGGTTAACGCCTTCTTTTTTATAAAGCGCCATCATTTCCTGAGATTGTTTTTGTTTGTCATCAGGGTGTAGCTCTTTAATTGAGAGCATTTTAGGTTGTATCTGACGCATTTTCGCCATACTGCGATAAGAAATAGCAGAGGGGTAGAAGAAGGCAGCTTTTACTGCGATAGTTAATAAAATAATTGACCAACCCCAGTTGCTGGTTAGGTTATGGAAAAATGTTAGTAAGGCAAATAATGGTTGAGCAATCCACCATAACCAGCCGTAATCGACACTAAGGTCAAGGCCTTCAGCAAGTTCTTCAAGGCGATACTGATCTTTTGGACCTACGTAGAATCCGGCTTTAATGCTGCCTTGTGTTCCTGGGGCAATAACAACCTCTGAGCCAGTAAAACGGGCAATATTTTGTTTGGCACTGGTGACTACGGTTGAATAAGTATATTGCTGATTATCTTCGGGGATCCAGGCGGTCAGAAAATAGTGTTGTAGCATGGCAATCCAGCCGCCAGTTCGGGTAGTGCTGAAGTTATCTTCAGCCATTTCCTCAAAATCTATTTTTAAAAATCGTTCTTCTGATGTGGAAGTAGCGACACCAAGAAAAGGCTGCATACCCATACCATTACCACTATCTGCTGCAGGGTCCTGACTATTGTCTCGTTTTATTTGACCATACAAAACTGCTTTCCAGTTTTCTTCGCTTTGGTTATTAATAAGGTATTCGATAGAAACCAGGTAGTCTTCTCGATGAAAACGATAACGCTTGGTAATCAAAATATTGTTTTCACTCGGTAAGGTGAGATCTACGATCAGTTCATCAGCACCTTCTTCCAGTTGATAAGATTTTTGCTCGCTATTAAAGTTTGGTCTCCCTTTATTAGTGTCGGTGCCATTAGGGCCCACCAAGCCACTTTGTGCTATATAAAGCCGCTTGTTATTTTCCAGTAAGGTAAAAGGAATGTCCGGTGTATCAATGTCAGCAAAATGTTTTATTAGCGCAGCATAGATAATATCTCCACCTAGTAGATCTATATTGAGCTTGAGTACATCGGTTTTTACTTCAATAATATTTTGTGAGTTGGCAATATTATTCTCTACCATTACTTCTTTGCTAGCACTGACAACAACAGGAACATCACTGCTTGTTTCAGATATTTGCCCTGCGGAGGGGGTAATGTTTCCAGGAATAGCACTACTATTCTCCATAACCTCGTTAGTAGTAATGTCACTGGTGATAGTTTGTTCAGTTCGCTGCTGCTCCTTAAAAGGAACCCATTCTTGCAGCAGCAGCATGGTGACTACGGCAATAGCGCCAATAAGTATAATTCGCTGAAAATCCATAATGTTATTTCACGGTTAGTTTGTTTTTGCAACAGGGATGAGAATGTGTGGGTACGGGATCCATACCCCCTTCGTGCCAGGGGTTACAGCGTAAAAGTCGTCGAGCAGCCAAGTATGTGCCTTTTATTACCCCAAAGCGGCCTATTGCTTGATGAGCATATTCTGAGCAACTGGGATAAAAGCGGCAATTTTGTCCTAATACCGGAGATATAAATAGCCGGTAAAACTGGATAAAAAGAAGGAGTACACTTTGAGGTAGTCTTTTCAGATGCTGAAGAGAGAAAGCCAGGAAGTTTTTAAGCGTTAACCAGATTTTCATTTTTCTTGGCTACTGTGCTAGAGATTTTTGCTGATCATTTTGACACCGCTTAAGCAGGCGCCGCCATAGTCCCGTTGTCTGATTTAATACTTCAGTGTTATTTAAGAGGCCTGCATCCTTCCTTGCTAGAACGATTATATCAATACCAGTGAGTTGGTGCTGATTTAAACGAAAACTATCCCTGATTAAGCGCTTGATACGATTACGTTGCACAGCTAGTCGCACATGCTTTTTTGCGACAACAATACCTAAACGGGGTTGGGCTAGTTCATTAGGGCGACAAAGTAATAAAAATTCCTTTGTCGAAACCTTCCAGTGCACATTATTAAAAACAACTTGATAATGGCTGGCGTTTAATAAACGCAATTGTTTGTTGAACGAATAATCTGACACAGAAAATCAGGCAATTGCGTAATAACAGACAATTATGCAGAGAGCTTCTTACGACCCCTGGCGCGACGCCGCCTGATAACTGCTTGACCACCTTTGGTTGCCATACGTGCACGGAAACCGTGGTTACGTTTACGCTTAAGGTTACTGGGCTGAAATGTTCTTTTCATGATGATACATCCAAAAATTATATAAAATCTGCTTTGTAAGCCTTATGGCGTTTACAAAGGGCGGCAAATTTTAGTGAATTTTGTACTAAATATCAATTAACTATGCATATTAAATGTAATTTTATTATCAGGCTTCGAGAATTATGTGCTGGATTACCTCGGCAGAAGCCTATATTACCTGCCCGGGAGGCTTAATATTATTCTTAATAAGTTCTTATCTTGTTGTTTTACCTAATTATTATTTCAATTTTTTATAGAATAAAATATGTATAGTTTCTGCCTAAGATATATATAATTTAATCAAAATATTATTTATACCGCTTAATGCACAAAACACCCATAAGTTACTCACAAGTTATCCACAGCTTTTATTTTAAATGCTGTATTTTTTTTTGTTTATCTCTCTGTCAATAAAATATTAACTCTATGAATTCACAATAAAAACACTACAATCCTTTAAATGGTTTTACGGGAATCTTATGTGGATAACTATGTATAGTTCATAGTAAAATGCCGCCTCCGGCCACCATTCAAGTGGTCGTTTGTTGGGCTTACTTAAATAACGATCTTATTATAAATTCAGGGGGCTTTTTTGCCTGATATTATCTGGCAACGCTGTGTTGATCGACTTCAAGACGAATTACCGTCTCAGCAGTTCAATACATGGATTAGACCGCTTCAGGCTGAAACTATAGCTGAAGGCTTGAGGTTAATGGCGCCTAACCGGTTTATAAAAGAATGGGTTAATGACAAATACATCGATCGAATCGCTGAATTAGTCTCTGAGGCTAGTGAGGGAGAATTTGCACAAGTTTTAGTTGAGATAGACCAAAAAAATATAGGATCTGCTGTCCGTCCCAGTAGCCTTAATCGCCGGAGCGAAAAGACTAATATCACTTTAAACCGTGATTTTGATAAAACGCCCCCTCCGGCAAATATTAACCAAACTAAAGTGCTCGATCGGCAGGTAGAAATTGAAGGCGCCATTAAACACCAAAGTCACCTGACAGAAAGTAATACCTTTGACACCTTTGTAGAGGGTAAATCCAACCAGTTAGCGCGAGCAGCAGCTTCCCAAGTTGCTGAAAACCCCGGAGGCTCCTATAACCCACTGTTTATTTATGGCGGTGTTGGTTTGGGTAAAACTCATTTAATGCATGCCGTTGGTCATTCTTTACTAAAACGAAATCCGAACGCAAAAGTTGTCTATTTACATTCTGAGCGTTTTGTCGCTGATATGGTAAAAGCTTTACAATTAAATGCGATAAATGACTTTAAGCGTTATTACCGTTCGGTTGATGCTTTGCTGATTGACGATATTCAGTTTTTTGCCGGTAAGGAACGTTCTCAAGAAGAATTTTTTCATACTTTTAATGCCCTGCTGGAGGGTGGCCAACAGATGATACTAACCTGTGACCGTTACCCTAGAGAAATAAATGGGGTTGCTGAGCGATTAAAGTCTCGGTTTGGTTGGGGTTTAACGGTCGCCGTTGAACCACCGGAGTTAGAGACACGAGTTGCTATTTTGATGAAAAAAGCAGAGCAAGCAAAAATTGATCTTCCACCTGATGCGGCTTTTTTTATTGCCCAAAGAATACGTTCTAATGTCAGGGAGCTTGAAGGCGCTCTAAAGCGGGTTATCGCTAATGCACATTTTATGGCAAAACCCATCGATGTAGAGCTCATTCGAGAGTCATTAAAAGACCTTTTGGCTCTGCAGGACAGACAAGTTAACATTAGTAATATTCAGCGTACGGTTGCAGAGTATTATAAAATCAAAATGGCTGACTTGCTTTCAAGACGAAGAAATCGTTCCATAGCGCGACCCCGGCAGATGGCAATGGCTCTAGCTAAAGAGCTGACTAATCATAGTTTGCCAGAGATTGGAGATGCCTTTGGTGGCAGAGACCATACTACTGTGCTGCACGCTTGCAGAAAGATCGCTGAACTAAAAGAAGCAGATTCAGATATAAAAGAAGACCATAAGAATTTATTAAGATTATTGACTACCTGATATGTCTGTTTAAAACAGAATATTCATAAAAGGGAAACATAAGAGACGACCGTTATGAAATTTACAGTAAAAAGAGAAGCACTACTTAAGCCACTCAATTTGGTGGCTGGTGTTGTAGAGCGTCGTCAAACTCTGCCCATACTATCTAACGTTATGTTGGTTTTAAATAATAATCAGCTCTCCTTAACCGGCACAGACCTGGAAGTTGAAATAGTAGGTAGGGTGCTAGTTGAAGATGGCGGCGATGATGGTGAAATTACCGTACCGGCAAGAAAGCTGCTGGATATTTGTAAATCCTTACCGGATGGTGGGGATATTCAAATTAGCCTTAAAGATCAAAAGGTTGTGGTAAAAAGCGGCCGTAGCCGATTTACTCTTTCTTCATTACCTGCTAATGATTTTCCTAATATCGAAGAAGGACCGGGAAGTTTTGAAATTGACATACTGCAGGGACAATTAAAACGCTTGATTGAAAGAACTTCCTTTGCAATGGCACAGCAGGACGTGCGTTATTATCTTAATGGTATGTTGTGGGAAGCATCAAAAGATCAGCTAAAAGTAGTAGCTACCGATGGTCATAGACTCGCTATGTGTAATCTTGCTACAGAGCTCAATATTTCAGAGGTAAAACAAGTCATTATTCCACGTAAAGGGGTTAATGAACTCCTGCGTTTGTTGATGGAAGAAAAAAAGGGTATCAAAATTGTGTTTGGTACTAACCACATGAAAGCGACCACCGATGACTTTACTTTTACCTCTAAATTGGTTGATGGTAAATTTCCTGATTATGACAGAGTGTTACCTAAAGGTAGCAATAAGAGTGTCTATGGTTCTCGCCAGGAATTAAAGCAGGCTTTCTCACGTACGGCTATATTATCAAATGAAAAATATCGTGGTATCCGGCTAGTTCTTACTGATGGCAGCCTACAAATACTTGCTAATAACCCAGAGCAGGAAGAGGCTGAAGAGACTGTTAGTGTTGATTACCAGGGAGAAAACCTGGAGATAGGTTTTAATGTCAGTTACCTTGTTGATGTTATGACCGTTTTATCCGGTGATCAGGTTAAAATTAATCTCTCAGATTCCAATAGCAGTGCATTAATTGAAGAGTCTGACGATAGTGACTCTCAATATGTTGTAATGCCGATGCGACTTTAAATGGCTGTTAAGAGGCATACTTGAACGTGCACCCTACCCTTTTAGAATGTTTAACGGTGCAGGATGTACGAAACATAGAAAATATAAAACTGGATCAGCTTACTAATATCACGATTTTGTATGGAGAGAACGGCAGTGGTAAAACCTCTATACTGGAAGCGATAAATATATTGGGTTTGTCTCGATCTTTTAGAACGAATAAAATCAACACTGTAATTCGCAAAAATAGACCCGAGTGCATCGTATTTGGCAATTTAAGAGAAGAAAACTCGGAGCGACTTACCCCCTTGGGTATTAGTCGCTCTAGTGATGGTAAGCGCAAGATCCAGGCAAACCAACTGGAGATTAAAAGAATTAGCGAGCTTGCCAGGCTTTTGCCTATACAGGTTATAGATGCACAAGCGTTTAAGTTACTGGAGGGCGGGCCAAAAGAAAGGCGACAGTTTCTGGATTGGGGGGTGTTCCACGTGGAACACCAATTTGTTTTATTGTGGGCAAAGCTGGAACGCTCGGTAAAACAACGGAATGCGACACTACGGCAATATAAAGTAAATACCACCCCTTTGCAGGTAGAAATATGGGATAGGGAAATATATACGCTTGCTGAGCCTATTCATCGCTTGCGAAAGAGCTATTTTAATCGCTTTAACGAAAGGTTTTGTGAGATATGGCGTAAGATTAATAGCGGCATTGAGATTGAGCTTCAATATGATAAAGGATGGAGCGTAGATCAGCCCCTTGATGCTGAGCTCAAACAAAGGTTTGAACTGGATAAGCGCAGAGGTCTTACCTCTATTGGTCCCCACAGAGCGACAATTGATATAATTAGCGCAGGTAGACCAGCACATCTTATCTTGTCGAGGGGGCAGCAAAAACTTGTCGTTTCGGCATTAAAAATCACGCAGGGGCAGTTATTAAGGGACTATCTTTCGAAAAAAACTATTTATTTGCTCGATGATTTACCCTCAGAATTTGATAAATCCAACCGGAAAGTTATTTGCCGGTTGTTAGAAGATATAGATGCGCAGCTATTTTTAACCTGCGTAGAGGCCGATAGCCTTAAGGGCTGCTGGAAAAATGAGACCCAAGTGAAAATGTTTCACGTGGAACATGGCACAGTCACAGAAGTTTAGTGTGTTTTTGGAGATAAACCAAAATGAGTGATGAGAATAATTACGACTCTTCCAGTATTAAGGTCTTAAAAGGGCTTGATGCGGTAAGAAAAAGACCCGGTATGTATATTGGTGATACTGATGATGGCACCGGTCTACACCATATGGTTTTTGAAATAGTTGATAACTCCATAGATGAAGCATTAGCAAATTATTGTAATTCGATCAATGTTGTTATCCATCATGGTGAGTCGGTGACTGTATCTGATGATGGCCGTGGTATCCCAACGGAGATGCACGAAGAAGGGGTTTCCGCAGCAGAAGTTATTATGACAGTACTTCATGCGGGCGGTAAATTTGATGATAATAGCTATAAAGTGTCTGGTGGCCTGCACGGTGTAGGTGTATCGGTTGTAAATGCTCTGTCTTCAGAGTTAAAACTGACTATTCGTAGAGAAGGGAAAGTACATGAGCAGATTTACCATCATGGTGTTCCCCAGGCGCCTTTAGCTGTTGTTGGTGAGACTGAAAAAAGCGGTACCGAAGTACATTTCAAACCTTCCCCGGAAACTTTTACCCATATTGAGTTTCACTACGAAATTCTTGCTAAACGGCTCAGGGAACTGTCTTTTTTGAATTCAGGGGTCCGTATTAACCTTAAAGATGAGCGTAGTGGTAAAGAGGATACCTTCGAGTATGAAGGTGGTGTTATGTCTTTTGTTGAATATCTCAATCAAAATAAAACACCGATTAATAAGGTATTTCACTTTAATTACACCTCAGATATTGACGGTATAGTTGTCGAAGTTGCTATGCAGTGGAATGATGGCTTTCAGGAAAATCTTTATTGTTATACCAATAACATACCCCAGCGTGATGGTGGAACCCATTTGGCGGGCTTTAGAGCCGCGTTGACTCGAAATCTAAACACCTACATTGAAAAGGAAGCTCTGGCTGGAAAGAATAAAGTTAACACTGTTGGTGATGACGCACGAGAAGGTTTAACGGCAATTGTTTCTGTAAAAGTACCGGATCCTAAATTCTCCTCCCAGACTAAAGATAAGTTGGTGTCCTCAGAGGTTAAAACCGCTGTAGAGGGGGCAATGAATGCTGAGTTAAAAGACTACTTGATGGAAAATCCTCAGGAAGCAAAAATTATTGTCCAAAAGATGATTGATGCTGCTAGAGCCAGGGAAGCGGCAAGGAAAGCCAGGGAAATGACTCGCCGTAAAGGTGCTCTGGATATAGCAGGCTTGCCAGGAAAATTGGCCGATTGTTCTGAGAAAGATCCCGCACTGTCTGAAGTTTACCTGGTGGAGGGTGATTCTGCAGGTGGTTCCGCTAAACAGGGTCGAGATAGAAAATACCAGGCAATACTGCCTCTGAAAGGAAAAATACTGAATGTAGAAAAAGCCCGTTTTGACAAAATGCTTTCATCTGTTGAGGTAGGCACCATTGTAACGGCTTTGGGCTGTGGTATTGGCAAAGATGAGTTTAATCCCGATAAATTACGCTATCATAGCGTGATTATCATGACTGATGCCGATGTTGATGGATCACACATACGCACCCTGCTACTCACCTTCTTTTTCCGCCAGATGCCTGAATTAATTGAGCGTGGACATATATTTATTGCTCAGCCACCACTGTTTAAAATCAGTAAAGGCAAACAACAACAATACCTGAAAGATACTGATGCTTACGAAGAGTTTATGACCCAATCAGCACTGGATAATACCCAGCTATTTGTAAACCCTGATGCGCCCGGTATTGGTGGCGAAGGTTTGCAGGCACTGGTTATACAGTATAGAGATGTAGAGCAGTTGATAGATCGTCTTTCCCGGCTCTATCCCCGTGAAGTAATGGAGAAGATTGTAAAACTCCCTGAGTTACCCATAGACGCCCTAGCTGATCAAGCTCAGGTTGAAGCCTGGTGTGAAGGGCTGTCTGCAGAGCTTAATATAGACCAGCGATCTGGTAGCTGTATCTATCAAATCAGCGCCAAAAAAGACGATGAACGCCAGATTTATTTTCCTGAGGTTACTGTTATCGCCCACGGTTTGCCGACGGTGTATCTGTTTAATCAGGACTTTTTTGCCTCAACAGAATATAAATCGATGGTAGCCCTGGGTTTGGCTATTAATGAGTTGATAGAGGAAGGTGGTTATATTCAGCGCGGTGAGAGAAGTCAGGAGGTTAGTTCATTTAAGGAGGCTTTGGATTGGCTAATGAAAGAGGCGAGCCGTGGTTATTATATCCAGCGCTATAAGGGGCTTGGGGAGATGAACCCAGAACAATTATGGGAAACCACCATGGACCCCGAAATGCGCCGTATGCTTCGAGTAACCATAGAAGATGCTATTGCCGCTGATCAGATCTTTACTACTCTAATGGGGGATCAGGTTGAGCCTCGACGAGAGTTTATTGAAGAGAATGCTCTGAAAGTGGCGAACCTGGATGTCTAAGTGCTTTTGTTGTGGGTTCTCACGAGAAATGAAAAATTCTCACCTAAAATGAATCAAATATTTTAGGTGAGTTATAATAAAATCAGTAACTTACAAATAATTACCATATAATAATTATTGTTAATTGGTCGGGTAAATCACTTTTTCCGACCAATTCTATACAGTTGAAAGCACAGATAAAGCCTCTCTAAAACCATTTTATAGTTGTGTTGGCTCCCACATAATGGCCAAATCCGACCTTTTCTCACATAAAATGCACTTTTCTGCCAGACACCTCAGCCTAAGCTTGTTGATTGGCTCCAGCAATTAACCGCCCTGATTCTTTTAACATTCAACGGCTTACAAAGCCAATTGGCGCGAAAAACCACCTGCCATTTAACATTTTAGGGACACAGAAAACTCAGATCAGTTAGTAAACTCGGCCTAAATAACTTTAATATTGAAGTATATTTATTTTATGCTACAATATTAAAGCAGATTAAGGAGGCCTATCATGAGCCAATACGCAGATTTCACGAAAGAAAAAAGAAAAGAAGCTGCCGGCCCTTTAATTAAGGCTGTACTTCAAATATTTGAACGCTGGAGACTAAATAATACCCAGCAGCAATCCTTATTGGGCCTGCATAATGAGGGTACATTCTATAACTGGAAGAAGAAGCCTGAATCAGCAACGCTCACTAATGATCTGCTAGAACGAACCAGCTATATATTGGGAATTTGGAGATCACTTCAATTACTTATTCCTGAGGAAAGGGTCTCTGATTCTTGGATCACCTCGCCTAATAGTAGTATTGCGTTTAATGGGCAGTCTCCACTAGAAAGAATGCTTGGCGGCCAGATCGTAGATCTAGCCCATGTGCGTCAATATTTAGATTCGGAAAGAGGCGGTTGGTAATGGACGTTAATGGTCTGGATGTCACTAAAGTAGAAGAGACTACCTACCGTCTAATTCCAAGCAGGTTCCCACCTATTGACCTCTACGGGCGAGTCTCTACCCCAGAAGAGTTTGAATTTCTCCATGAAATAGAATCCCTAACTAACGAAAGACTAAGAGATCAGGTTGGCGATATTAATCTCGTTGCCAAAGAAGACCGCATAGCAGGCCCAGGAACCAGCTATATCATGGCTGCATTTACGCATGCAAAAGTAGATGGTGACGGTGGCCGATTCAATAAGGGCTATGGTGTCTTTTACTGTGCAAAGGAGATAGAAACTGCACTAGAAGAGACGAAGTATCACCGAGCAAAATTTTTTAACGACTTCAATAGTTGCCCCACAACCATTGATATGCGCTCGTTAGTATCTGACTTATCCCATGAACTTCACACTATTCTTGATAAACAGACAGAGCTTCCTGATATTTATGATCCTGATGATTATTCTACTGGCCAAGCTCTTGGTCAAAAGCTAAAAGAAGCAGGCTCATGGGGCATTGAATACTCGAGTGTTCGCAAAGATGATGGAACATGTTATGGCGTTTTAAGACCACCAGCCCTATCAAACTGCCGACAATCAAAACACTACGAGTATCATTTTGATGGAAATGAAATTTCACATGTAGTGGAGAAGATACCAGTCGAATGAACGATATATTATTGCCATTCACCAATCTTCCCGACGCATACATAGTCCTTGATACGGAGACCACAGGCCTACTTGATGAAATAGGCCCCCCTGGCATCGTTACACTTGGATTAACTCCAGTAGATAACCATAAGATTTTAAATTCTATCGAATTTAAATTAAAACCCTACCGCAGTATCAACGATGAAGCACAACGCGTGCACGGCATATCAAACACAGAAGCTAGTACATTCGATGACATATCAATTAAATGGCCTGAGATTAAGGGTTATTTAAACAATAACTATGTCGTTATCCACAATGCTAGCTTTGACTGGCCTATAATCGAATTTCACATCCAAAAATTCGATTTAGACCCTTTATCTAACGTTTCGATATTCTGTTCACAAAAATCTGCTATTCCCTTCGCTAAAGAAAACAACATTCCAATGAGTTCTCGTGGGCCCTCTTTGGATGCCCTCACTGAATACCTTAATACTTCGTCTTTACGGGTGAATGGAATACATGGCGCGGCAATAGATACTAAACAAACAGCACTTGTCGTAGAGGCCTTAAGGAAGCTAGGAGAAAATAAGTAGATGTTAAAGGAACTCGAGTTTAGAGCGAGCTAAACCCTCAGGCCAATATTTTCTGGCCTGATTGAGCTAGTTCCTCTGCTTGTTTTATCGTATTACGCGGCGTTTCTTTGCTCATCCGCATATTCCCTTTTTTTCGTCCTGTCAGGCGGCTCGAATTTTTTGCATTTACTGTTCCACCAAGACCTAGCGGCAACATGCCTAAAAATGTAAACAAGCCCCTTGCGAATTTGCGCTGCCGTTTGCGGATTGTTCTTTCGCCACGGCGAATGACAACACAATTGCGCCTCCCTCTCACTATCCAAACAACAGTCATTTGATGTGAGAGCCAACATTGTTGGTTCTCACGGAAAATAAATTTTCTATTATTTTCAAGGAGTTGAGAGTTTCTCTCGCCACATTTATTCACTCTAAATCACATTTTGGTTGGGTAACTGCACGGTTACTCAACCAAGACCCTTGATAAAGAAGCTAGATATTTACAAAAGGGTTTAGTTTATCTAATAACTGATGAGTCTATCGAAATGTGGGCGGCCTACAGGGTGATATAGACAGGGGGAAAGATCAGGGCGCGTGCTATTTGGTTTTTGTGATTTTGCGGAGGGCCGTATCAATATGGTTATTGTTAGCATAGGCATAAATGTTTACGTCTCCGTCAATACTGATGCCGTCACCTATTTTGATTCGTGATTTTTCCAGCATATCCCACCGGTAGCGTTTAGCGCTCAAGCCAAGAGAAGTGTAATTATCCAGGGTGAGGCCTGTTCGGGCAATAGTGCGTTTTACCGCACTCTCCAAAACGGCATAGTCTTCTGGTGTGATTTTCATTCTGACGCTCCCTGGTTGCTGTTTATGAAAGATCGTAAATCGTTATTGGAAGAACTGACAACAAGGAATGGCGTTGACACGAAGCCGCTTATGTACCCCGAAAAGAGAAATATATCAACGGTTTGAAGCGCGATAACTTATTCAATTATAAAGAAAAGTGCAATTTATGTGAGAACCAGCATTGTATAGTTCTAGTGCCAAGTAAAATCCGTCAATATAAAGTATGTAAGTGCTTACAAACTTTGTATTGTCTGCCCCCCCTCTCAATGTCATTAACTTAAGGACATTCTTAGGCCCGTAGCCGTGATCAGTGTGCCCCGTGTAACGCTTTGGGTATGAGCTTGCGAAATCAAGGGGGTTACTGGATTAATTCCCGGATTTCATTGACGATCTGCTTTAGACATTGACCCAATAAATGAAAAGGTTACCGAGTTGATCAGTTTACAGTTGAGAGTAGCCAAGCAGGAATATGAGAATATTTCTTTATCCCATGAAAAAAATGCTTTTCCCGCAGTCACAGTTACACGTCTTGGTTCATTTCGCTTACTTTATTTTCTATCCACTCTTGTGCCATGGCAGTAATTTCGCGACTGGTTTTGCCTTCTACTGAAATAGGCTTACTAATTTCAATTTGAATAACACCGGGAAATTTCAGGAACTTTCTTGCCGGCCAGTAGCGACCAGCGTTGTGTGCAATAAACACCACGGGAGCCTCGGCTTTTATGGCCAGGTTGGCGCCACCACGTGCATAGTTAGTTTTGGTGCCATGCTCGGTGCGAGTTCCCTCGGGGAAAACCAGCACAGTGTTGCCCTCCTCCAGGCGTTGTTTTCCAAGCGCCATCATTTGTCTTAAGGCCTCTCGAGGATTACCACGGTCGATAGCGATAGGCTTCATTAAACGCAAACCCCATCCAAAACCCGGAATATCCAATAACTCTTTTTTTAATATAGTACTTAGAGGATCACATAAATTAAGTAAAAAATAGGTTTCCCACTGACTCTGGTGGTTACTTAATATGACATAGGCTTGATCAGGAAGGTTTTCTCGTCCTGTTAATTGATGTTTCACACCACAGGACCACTGTAGCCAGCGAATAACACCACGGTTCCATAAAAGAATATAAGGACGACGATGAGGGTAGGAAAAAAACCTCATAATAGTTAATGCTGTTATCCCAAACCAGGTAGTGAGAGCTGTATAGCCAATATAAAAAGCAACTGTCCTCAAGCCCAGAAAAAAAGTATTAAGCATTATCTTGATGATCCTTCTTAATCAGGTAGGCTGCCGCCTGTGACAGGCTTTCAAAGACCAGCAGGTTTTTCCACTCATCAGCTGAATGAATAGCTTGAAGCGTTTTTTCCCCTTTACCCGTTTTGACCAAAACAGGTATACAATCTTTAGCCTTGGCAGCTTGTAAATCTTTAATGCTATCACCAATAAAATAGGCGCCTCTGCTATCACAGTGCAGTTCTTTTTCGATGGCATCGATTAAACCGGTTTTGGGTTTTCGACAAGAGCAGTTTTCATCAGGATGGTGGGGGCAGTAAAAAACACCCGCTATGCTGCCACCCTGTTCTTCAACCAGGTTCAACATTTTTTCATGCATAGCCTCTAATGCATCAAGGTTAAATAGACCTCTGCCAAGGCCGGATTGGTTAGTGGCAACGGCAACAGTAAAGTTATTATGTAAATCTGCTATCGCCTTAATGCTGCCGGGTATCGGCATCCATTCATCTGAGGATTTAATGTAATCCTCAGAGTCTTCATTAATAACCCCATCCCTATCCAGTATCACCAACTTCAATTGTGCGACTCCCTACTTATTACTGGCAAGCAGGGATATATCAGCGACTTCGCTGAATAGGCCATGAAGTTGTTGTAACAAAGCGAGGCGGTTATTGCGCAGGGCATCATCGTCGGCCATTACCATTACCTGATCAAAAAATGCATCTACGCAAGGACGGATGGATGCCAGCTTACTGAGAACCTGCTCATAATCCTTATTGGCGATCAAAGGTGCGTTATTCGCTGCAAGTTTGCTTAGCGCAGCGGCGAGATCTTTCTCTTCAGCCTCGAGCAGCAGTTTATTGTCAATCGTACTTGATGGACTGCTGCCTTGTTTTGCAAGAATATTAGCCACCCGCTTGTTGGCTGCTGCCAGCGCACTGGCATCGGCCAGTTGGGTGAAGGCATGAACGGCATGAATACGTTTATCAAAATCAAGAGCCCAACTTATTTGTTTAGCATTAACCGCGAGAAAAACTTCAGTAGCAATATTTTCATTACTGTACCAGGCCTTGAAGCGCTCAATAATATATTTGAGTACCTGATCAACCAGGCCATCCGGGACGGGTAAGCTTGCGTAGTTTCGCTGGGCGGATTCAAGCAGCTGACGAAGATCCAGATCCAGCTGCTTTTTAACAATAATATTTAAAATACCCAAAGAGGCACGTCGCAAGGCAAAGGGGTCTTTGTTGCCAGTTGGTGGCTCGCCGATACCGAAAATTCCCACCAGGGTATCGATACGATCGGCAATAGCCAAGGCGCAGCCGGTGAGAGTGACAGGTAGTTGATCACCGGAGAAACGTGGCAGGTATTGCTCGTTCAGCGCAAGCGCGACCTCCTCTGTTTCTCCGTCAAAGCGGGCATAGTGGCTAGCCA
>JAUXDF010000293.1 GCA_030618505.1 Spongiibacteraceae bacterium
TAGCACTGATAGTCGATGGCGATACAACTGCCGATGGTATGAAAGGCGTAGGGCGAACCTGCCCAGTGTAATCCTGCGGCATAATAATCCAGCGAGCGATCATAGAGTTGTGCTGCCAGTGAGAGTGCATCACCGTTAATGCCGATATGCTGGTGAGGATAAATCAGCGCTGCCGCTTGCTGCTGTTTAGCGCTGTAGAAGTAATTGCTGGGTAGTATTGCATCGGCGTCGCTACTGAATATCCAGCGGGAGTCGATCTGACCTTGCTCAATCAGCTGGCAAACAATGTCTGCGCCAATTTTCCGGGCGAGGCCAACACCCTGCTTTGTCGGTATCTTGTTGCCTTCCATGAATCTATTAACACGCAAAATATCAAAATGTTTGTTTTCAAACAGAGTGATGGGCTGCTGTGCATCCTGCCAGAGAATAGGAAAATGCCGCTGCAAGTCTCCCTCCAGTCTGTCATTGGCTAGACAGGCAGGGGAGTCTTCCGGCTGGTTGATGATTAAGACCAATAGAAACTTATTAGGGCTGTGTAAATGCTCCAGGTTGTCTAAAAAAACACCGCTCTCATTGTAAGCTGGAATGACCAAGGCAGAGCTGTAATGATAGTCGAGAGGGAAGTTTGCCAGCTGGCTTTCGGGTTCAGCATGATTTTTCAGGTATTTTTTAATGGCCATAAAACTGACTTATCTTTATTGAATAGCGCTGAACTCAGGTGATTTTCATTGGAGTCATCGGCTCAGGTCATTATAATAGCGCGTTACAAGACGATTCTTTCAAGTTTCGCAACTAACTAATTAGGGCGATAAAGGTTCAAACCATGATTATCAAACCAAAAGTTCGCGGTTTTATGTGTGTTACCTCCCATCCGGATGGTTGTGAGGCCAATGTTAAAGCACAGATCGAGTACGTGAAGGCGCAGGGTGCTATCGATGATGCACCAAAAAAGGTGCTGGTGATTGGCGCATCGACAGGTTATGGCCTGGCTTCGCGTATTTCCGCTGCTTTTGCTGGTGGTGCTGCCACCCTTGGCTTGTTTTTTGAGAAGGAAGGTAGTGAGAAGCGCCCCGGATCTGCCGGCTGGTATAATTCCGCGGCTTTTCACAAGTTTGCCGAAGCCGAAGGGCTTTATGCAAAAAGCATTAACGGTGACGCCTTTTCTGATGCATTAAAAGAAAAAGCGATTCAGACCATCAAGGAGGATCTGGGGGAAATTGATTTGGTAATTTATAGTCTTGCCTCCCCTCGCCGTGAGCATCCGGTTAGTGGAGAGGTACATAAATCTACCCTTAAGCCTATCGGCAAATCGGTTACCGCCACCACGTTGGATACCGACAAGAAAGTGGTTAAAGAAGTCTCCCTGGAGGCGGCCAGCCAGCAGGAAATTGACGACACGGTTGCGGTTATGGGGGGCGAGGACTGGTTAATGTGGATAGATGCGTTGTCCAAAGCAGGTGTGCTGGCGGAAAACTGTAAAACCACGGCCTACACCTATATTGGCGATAAAATCACCTGGGATATTTATTGGGATGGCACTATTGGTGCAGCCAAAAGAGACCTTGATAAGCGTGTTGTGCAGATTAACGAGATGCTAGCGGACAAAAATGGCAGTGCTTATGTCTCAGTGTTGAAAGCGGTGGTAACCCAGGCCAGTTCGGCCATCCCTATTATGCCCTTATATCTGTCCTTGCTGTTTAAAGTGATGAAGGAAAAGGGTGGGCATGAAGGTTGTATTGAGCAGGTTTACGGTCTGTTCAAAGAGCGCCTTACTGTTGAAAATCCTGAAACGGACGATACTAATCGCTTGCGAATGGATGGCAAGGAGCTGCGCGCAGAGATCCAGCAGGCGGTCGAGGAGTTGTGGCCGCAGGTGACTACTGACAATATTGATGAGCTGACGGATTTTGCAGCCTATCGGGAAGAGTTTCTTAAATTGTTCGGTTTTGGTTTTGCCGGTGTTGATTATGAAGCAGACGTGAATACGATTGTTGAAATCGAAAACCTGGTGAGCTGAGCCCGTTATTGTGTAGATGCTAAACTTAAGCCGAAGAGCCTGTTTTCTTCGGCTTTTTTTTATGAAGCAATAAAGCATTGCTTCCGGTGTCTGATGCTTCGTAGGGTGCACCTAAAAAGAGGGCACAAGCGGCTCCCGCACCAGTATGCTAAGTGATGCCTTCTAGTTTGAGGAGTATTGATGACAGAGCTAATATCAGGACGCCTGGACAGAATTAGCCCGCTGGTTGCACGTATCATTGCTCCCAATCCCGGGGTGATGACCGGCCCGGGTACCAATACCTACCTGATTGGCCAGCGCTTGCTGGCGGTGGTCGACCCCGGCCCTGCTAATGAGCAGCATCTTGAGGCGATTCTAGGCGCAGTTCCTGCAGGCGCGCAGATAAAGTGGATTATTGCTACCCATACCCATTTTGATCACTCCCCGGGGGCAGCGCTGCTGGCAGAGCGCTGTGAGGCTGAAATTATCGGCCCTCAGGCCAATGAGGAATATTATGAGGATGCCTCCTTTCTGCCAGACCAGCATATTGAGCATGATGTTGTGCTTGATACCGGGGAGTGCTCCATTCGTGCTATTCATACCCCGGGTCATGTTGGTAATCACTACTGCTTTCTTGTTGAAGAGGAGGGAGTGCTGCTGACGGGCGATCATATTATGAGTGGCTCAACTGTGGTTATTATTCCCCCCAGTGGTGATATGAAGGACTACATCCACTCGCTTGAGCTGTTAAAAAATTACGATATAAAGATGATAGCTCCGGGCCACGGGGCGCAAGACCCAGATCCCTTTACGCTTATTCAAGGCATTATCGATCATCGGCTGAAGCGCGAGCGCAAAGTGATAGAGGGTATGCAGCAGCTGTGTGCGACCACGCTGGATGAATTAACCCCGCTGGTTTATGGCGATGTTGATATTGCTATGCACCCTATTGCTCAACTGTCCTTGCTTGCTCACTTGATTAAGCTCGAAAAGGAGCTAGTTGTCAGCAAGCAGGACGAGACCTGGCGTATCAGGTAAACTTAACCCCCATCAAAACCGACCTTCTACCAGAGACGGCTTTTTTTGCCGTCAGCATTAATCATTTAGGGGAACATACATGGCGAATATCAGTCCAGAGCAGCGTACTTTACCGCAGATCGTAAAACGTGCCACGCAGCTTTATGGTCAGCGAATTGCGATACAGGAAGATGAGATAAGCATTAGTTTTGCCGAGCTGGAAGCGCAATCGCTGCAAGCGGCAAAATCCTTTATCGCCGCTGATATTCGCAAGGGTGATCGGGTTGCCATTTGGGCACCCAATGTCTACGAGTGGGTGATCGCCGCCATTGGTCTGCAAACTGTCGGTGGTGTGCTGGTGCCATTAAATACCCGCATGAAGGGCAGTGAGGCGGCAGACATTCTCAATCGCAGTGGTGCCAAGTTGCTGTTTACCATTCCAGAGTTTCAAGCGGGTCCCGGTACAGTGATTAACTACCTGGATTTGCTCGATGGGCAGGATCTGCCTGAGTTGGAGCGTAAAATTCTCTTGCGTGGCGAAGCCGAAGGCGCCCTGAGTTGGGCGCAGTTCAATAATTCCGGTAATGCTGTCAGTGCCGAAAAACTCAGCGAACGCGCCGCCGATGTTAAGCCTGATGACATAATGGATATGCTCTTCACCTCTGGCACCACCGGAAAGCCGAAGGGTGTTATCTGTAACCACGGGCAAAATATCGAAGCCTTTGAAGTCTGGAGTGAGACGGTTGGTCTGAACAGTGATGATAACTACCTGGTAATCAATCCCTTCTTTCATTCCTTTGGTTACAAGGCCGGTTGGTTAGCGGCAATTATCACCGGCGCAAAGATTTTACCGGTATTAAACTTTAATCTTGATGCCGTATTACAGCAGATTGAAGATGACAAAATTAGCATGTTGCCTGGCCCACCAACTATTTATCAGTCCATTCTCGCCCATCCGAAACGTGATCAGTACGACTTGTCCAGCCTGCGTCTGGCGGTCACTGGTGCTGCCAGTGTGCCAGTTGAACTGATCAAAAAAATGCGCTCGGAATTAAATTTCGAAACCGTGGTGACTGCCTATGGTTTAACCGAGTCCTGTGGGGTGGTCACCATCTGTCGTCCCGATGATGATCCTGAAACTATTGCCACCACCTCTGGTTGTGCTATCCCCGGTGTTGAAGTGAAGTGTGTTGAAAACGACGAAGGTAAGGAAGTGGCGCGCGGTGAACCCGGAGAAATCTGGCTGCGTGGTTACAATGTTATGCAGGGTTATTTTGATAACCCTGAAGCAACCGCTGAAACCATCACCGAAGATGGCTGGATGAAAACTGGCGATATCGGTGTAATGGATGAGCGTGGATATATCCGCATTACTGATCGTATGAAGGATATGTATATTAGCGGTGGATTTAACGTCTACCCCGCCGAGGTTGAAAATGGCCTTAGCGGCATGGAGGGTGTGGTGCAAGCGGCGGTGATTGGTGTGGCCGATGAACGTATGGGGGAGGTGGGTAAGGCTTATATCGTCAAAGCGGAAGGCTCTGATTTGAATGAAGAGTCGGTGATCGCCTGGTGTCGTACTAATATGGCCAACTA
>JAUXDF010000164.1 GCA_030618505.1 Spongiibacteraceae bacterium
CATGGCCAACACCAATCTTGCGACTTAAAGGCCTTGAAAAGGCCTAGGAGCTAGATTGGTGCTGGCCATGACCGGACTTAATTATCGAAAACTACCAGTTTCTGGATGGACACTAGCTAACAGCATTTTGAAAAAGTTAATGATGCGGTTTATCTATCACTGCCTTCATCCTGCTCCCCTATGGCGCAAATGTTGAGATTAGCTTATCGACTGCGCCTTAGTATATGCCCCCTTAAAGGCATATGGATTAACTGATCTGAGAACTCAATTTTGCTACCAAGCCCCTCGGGTGGCCAGTACAGCGTTATAAAAGAAGGATTGCCATATTTCTGTAGCCGCCCCTCTAGTTCAGAAAATGCAAAAACAATAACATATTGATTTATTAGTGTTATTTATGTCAGTTACACCATGCAAAATATTCAATATAGAAACTATGAGGGATATGTGTTTGAATTCCAGTCATACCTGTGTAAGTTAGTAGACAGTTATTAGCGAATACTGGAAGTACGCTCTCAAATTTAGCAACGCTTGATTTGTACAATTGCCGAACCTCTTATTAAAATAAAAACAACGTTAAGGCCAGAGAAAAGTATTATGTCCGTTGGGAAAGCTGTTCGTAACGCATTAGGGCCCTTAGAGCGGCCGGTCACCAAAATTTATAGGGGAGCTTTTATTAATCTTGGTGCCTTTGTTGATCAAGTTTGTAGCTGGCATCCTAGAGCAAAACGTATTCTTGAAATCGGCGGTGGCGAAGGTGCCGTAACCGGATACTTGCAACGACAATATCCTAAGGCCACTATTCTCAGTATCGATATTGCCCCTGATGTAGGGCACATGTTCGAGGGCGATCCACAGGGTGTTACCTTTCGCGAACAAACCATTCAAGATTTGGCGGCATCATCACCCGAACCATTTGACCTTATGATTCTGAGTGATGTCCTGCATCATGTACCCTGGGATATGCATGTTGAGTTACTCAATAGCGCCCGCCAACTACTCGCCGATAACGGACGACTTATTCTCAAAGACTGGCGGCCTGCCTGGAGTCCTATTCATTTTCTGTGCTGGGCATCGGATACCTACATAACCGGTGATGAAGTGCATTATAAAACTGAAAATCAATTTCGTGATTTGTTGCACGAAGTATTTGGTGACGATGCTATAGAGGCAGAAGCCAGCATCAAACCATGGCGCAATAATATTGCATTCCTGGTCAAGCCTGGTAAAGCGCTATGAATAACAATCAGATTTTTTGTAAGAGCTGGTGTAGCTGCTAGAATAAATCTAATAATCATTTTAAGGTAACACATGCATCAGGCTTCAAATAATAGTGATTCATTAAAGAGCACGCAAACGGAAATCAGACCGGAACCGTCTATCGCCATCATTTTACCCGCCTACAATGAATCAGAAACCATCGAGGAAGTTGTACTGGATTTTCATAAACATTGCCCAAAAGCCGCCATCTGGGTGGTCGATAATAACTCCAGTGACAACACCGCAGCGCTTGCCAGAAAAACCATTGATAGCCTGGGTTGTGAAGGCGGTGTCTTGTTTGTGAAAAGACAAGGCAAAGCGAATGCAGTCCGTAGAGCATTTACAGACATTAATTCTGATATTTACGTATTAGCCGATGCTGACATGACCTACCCGGCCAGTGATCTGGAAAATTTGCTCGCACCTGTTTTGCAGGGTGAAGCGGACATGGTAGTGGGAGATCGCCATCTGACTGGCGCTTACGCTGAGGAAAACAAACGTAATTTTCATAACTTCGGTAACGCATTGGTTCGACGCTTAATCAATACATTATTCACCGCCGAGCTAAATGATATCATGAGCGGCTACCGTGTTTTTACGCGTCAGTTTATTAAGCATTACCCTATTTTATGTGAAGGGTTTGAGCTCGAAACTGAAGTGACTCTTCATGCCTTGCAGTATCGTTATCGGGTTGTTGAGGTGCCTGTTTCCTACAAAGACAGGCCACACGGCAGCGAGTCTAAGCTTAATACTGTCCAAGATGGTTTTCGGGTATTAAAAGCGATCTTTATGATTTTTAAAGACAACAAGCCGCAAATATTTTTCTCTTCCGTAGCGCTGATAACCTTTGTGTCGGGTCTGTTGGCGGGTGCGGTACCGATTTTCGAATATCTACAAACGCATTTGATACATCACATCCCCTTGGCCATCCTGGCAACAGGTTTGATGTTAGTCTCATTACTGTTATTTTCTGTTGGACTAATACTTGATACGGTGGTTAACCAGCATCGATTTGACTATGAAATAAAACGCCTGAATTCAGAGAAGAGTGACTGGGGCAGCTGAAAGGCATATGACTAAGCCGTATTTATGGTTTTCCGCAGTAGAACAGCGTTAAATCCGACAGACTCCTAGGGCCCAGGCAATCGAACCGAATGAGCCTTATGTTTATTTGCGCACCGGAGCTCATTTTTCAGCAATAAGAATTAATCATTCACCGCAGTCTTCCTTCTTAGCGGTTCTGTAATTATCACCAACAAGCTAAAAAACTAATATCGAGAGCGGCCGGAAGGATATGCTATACTTCTAAAAGTAAGATAAAATAACATGATATTTTATCTCTTAAAGAGGTGGGCTATGAGCGTTGCTGAAGAGGTGAGAATGACATTTAAGCGTCTCCCTGCCGGAGGGGTGATTGCCAGTGCACAGTTACGTCACTTATCCGAGGATAGCAAGCAGGTTGATAAAGCCGTGTCTCGTATTTTCAAAGACGAGGGGCTGAAAAAATTACGAAATGGTCTCTACTACAAGCCACTGATAAGCCAATATTTTGGGCCGCTATCACCGAAGGATACAAGTATTCTCAAGTCATTAAAAACACAATACAGCGCAAAACTGGTGCCTTCTGGTGCTCTGGCAGCATACGAACTTGGTTTTGTACATCAGGCGCCGGAAGAAAAAATTTATAATACGAATAAGCGCATCGCTGCAATAAGGACCGACAATACTAAAATCAGCTTTCGTCAGGTACAAAGTAAAAAGCTGTTTCTAGTCAATGTAAAATTGGCCACTTTACTTAGTGCACTTGAATTTCTTTATAAAGAGTATTCAGAGTTAAACTACCTGCAGCAGCAATTAGTGAAAAGGCACCTGAAACAATACCCGAACCAGGACATTGAAAAAGCACTTACCCACTGGCCAAAATGGTTTCGGTGCAAAGTGATGGCCCTTATCAAATCAAAAAATAACGAATGCTACATTACTGGAGTCAGCGCCTTTAATATTCCTTATCAAGGCCGGCTGAGTGATTGGCACCAAATAGGTATGCTAAGCAGCAACAAGTTCCAAATAGCCGGGTTAAATTATCAAGCGGCACCCGACCTTAATAATGATGAGCTATTCGATTGTTCTGATTTTTTAAGCCAACATCAGCTTGATTTGCCATTACGTTGGTGTGCAAAGCCTGAGCGAGTGATTAAGGACATACTTTATTCAAATATAATGCTAAAAAACCAATACCCCTATTTCTTTAGGCTTGATCAATATATGCTGCCGCTATCGGGCCAAGCTATAAAGATTTGTATTGACGAAATACGTCCCTATGCAAATGAGGCAAAAATGAAATTACTCGACCAATGGCTACTTGAAAATGACATTCACTGAGGAGCAAAAACAAGAGCATGAGAGAGTAATGTTGGCTATTTGTCATAGCCTCCACAAAAATAAACAGCCAATGGTGCTAAAAGGCGGGACTGCGCTCAGGTTTTGTTATGGTTTGGATCGTTTTAGCGAGGATCTTGATTTTGATTCTGCGAAGCCCTTAAATCTTGAGCGCACGATCAGTAAAATATTTTCTCATCTGGGTAAAAATTGTAAAAGCCTGAGAAATATTAAAATCACTTTGACGAAGAAAACCGATACCGTTCGTCGATATCGAGTCGAATATGGCGATGATATTAATCTGAAGATCGAAACGTCCCTGAGAGGAACTCCTGACGACAGCGATTTAGCTGTCGTTAATGGCATTATTACCTACAAAGTTTCCGTATTAATTGCCCAAAAGCTCAGTGCGCTTCGGGGAAGAACTACCGCGCGAGATTTACACGATGTTATTTACCTTTATGAAAACTACTATGATGACTTCACTGATGAGCAGAGAGCAACGGTGATTGATTTGTATAATAGTCAATCTGAAGTTTTAGCACGCTTTAATGCTGCCTATCTTGAAGATACTATTCTGGATACTGAAGATCTTCTGAGTGATCTGATGAAATTAATTGAGTTGGTTGATTCCCGTGTGGCATAGTTTGAAATCTTCTTGTTTTCGGTATTCCTGCGAAGGCGGGAATCGTCCATAAGTGCATAGGCAGTAGGATGCTTGATTGATTGTTACCAATAGGGGGCAATTGAAATGGAAAGTATTAACCCTGAACAAGATATTCAATCTCTCTCTGAATTCAGAGCTGGTGTTAGTGGAAAAAGTTTCCTCTAAAAATCAAAATCTACCAAAGTTTTGCTTTAATAAGTTTTTGCGTGTCAGCAGCGTAGTTTTTCAGGGAAATGTAAAGATTTGAAAATTATCAATTTTATTTCATGTACGACTAAAAATTAAAAGAATACAATACATGCGGAAATATAAACCATGCCCCTAGCCAAAGCCCGCAAACTTGCCACCGAAAAGAATATCGCTGGTGATGCCTTTCGGTTTTTAATTGCCGGGGGTTTTAATGTGCTGTTAACGCTGTGTGTCTATCAGTTTTGCTTGCTGGCCTGGAATCATAATATTTCGTATTCAATTAGCTGGGCAGTTGGGCTGGTGTATCTGGTTGTGGTATACCCCTCCAGGGTTTTTCCCGGCGGCAAGACCTCACCCGGTAAGGCGCTAATTGTGGTGTGTTCTTATTTATTGGTGTTTTCAGCTAGTCTATGGAGCCTTAATGAAATTGTCGGTGCAGGCATTAATGAACGACTGGCCATTTTCTTTGTATTGGCTATTTCAACGGTGTTGAATTTCATTAGTATGCGAATTGTCTATCGGATTATTTAGCATCCTCGGTGATGTTATTTTGAAATTGCGTGGATGATAGAACAATACCTTGCGGGCGACCTTTAGTATTTTCAAAAATTCGCCAAACATAAGCACCCACAATACCTAAGCCAAAAAGATTTAATGTGCCAAAACCGAGAATGACAAGTATAGTTGTAAAATATCCTGGGACAGTGGCCCCGGTAGCAAGATAACTAATCAGTACGGCGGCGCCAAGAATAGTCGATAGCCCTAAGCCCAAAGCGCCGACAATCAGCAGTATCCAAATAGGCAGATCGGTAAAAGCGAGAATGCTGTTCACCAGATAGTTTACTTTCTTGCTAAAACTCCAGCCGCTACTGCCGTGCTTTCTTTCCAGTCGCGTATAGCTGAATTCCTTTCGTCGATAGCCGAGCCAGAAAAGTAAACCAATCAAAGAAGTATTGGACTCCTTCAGTGCCAGCAGTTGATCCCTAACCGGCTTATTACAGGCAAAGATATCAACACCGCCGGAGGGCATTTCTTTTTGCACAAATCGGCGGTATAAGCCCCAGAATAGTTTGGCGGAAAACTGATTGACCATAGCGTCATTGCGCTCTTCTCGCACGCCAACAGTCACATCACAGTCCTGATGTTCGAGTGCATTAAAAAAACTGAGAATTAATTCAGGAGGCTCTTGCAGGTCTGCTGCCATCACCGCGAAATAAATACCCTTGGCATGCTCAAGGCCGGTTCTAATCGCAGTAAACGAGCCAAAGTTTCGACTTAAAAGAATAAGCTGTGATGTGAAATTCTGTTCTGGCAGACTCTTTTGAAGTACGGAGTAGGAGAAGTCTGGGCTGCCATCTACCACAAAAACTGCTTCTAGCTGTTTGTTTAGCTTTGTGTTGAGTCGGTCAATGGTCGCAAGCAATTCGGGGATAGACCCTTCATTGTTGTAGACGGGGATGATGAGTGAATACATAGTATTTGGTTGCTTTAATGGCATGGTTAATGAGCTGATTGTATCCCATCTTATTGCTTGCTTGCTAGCAGGCTTCCCGCATCTTGCTTATGTCGATATACTCGATTCAGTCTTTGCCTCTGTGATTCACATCTGATTGCGATAAGCTATGAAACTGCAAATAATAAAATTGTTCGATCTACCGGATTACAACGATGTACTGGGTGAAATAGGCTCTGTTTCCCGCCATCTTGATTATCACTTCCTGGCTGACGTGAGGCGTGAATACAGCGAGGCTCTACTACTAAAGGGTATGCTGCCCGAAAATTTTGAGGGCAAGGCCTGGGTCGCTAGCGAGGGTGGTCAGCTAAAGGGTTGGTTATGCTTGCAGGGCTTGCCATGGGATTCAGCAATACTCGGTTATCCTGCCTTGAAAATTACCCAGTTGGAAACCTTTAATGCCAGCGCGCGCGAAGCAGAAAACATTATTGATGCCTTGCTGGATGTCGTTTTGGTAACGCTTCAGGGTTTGCCACGAGCCCACTGTCATTTGCGTGTTCCGCGCGATAACGGAGACTTTGAGAATTCTTTGATCAAGTCAGCCTTTAAAAAGGTAGAAAACATAAACACCTACGGCGCGCGCCTGGGTGATATTGGTGACGAGTTGGCTAACAACAAGGTAATGCCGGTTGAAACGCGCTTTATTGAATCCGATGATATTGCCTGGGCTCGACAACTATCAAAAGAGGCGGTAAACCCCAATGACCGTTTTCATGCGGATAATTTTCTGGCAAGTTTAGCGGATGAATTTATGGAGGCCTGGGTTGATGGTTGTACCGCAGGCTTCTGCGACAGTAATTTTATTGCTTTGTCTGAGGGTAATCGAGCTGGATTTGCATTATGGCAATCTGGGCAGGGTGAAAAGGAAAAACTGGGGGTTCAAATTGCGAAACTCGCCCTTGGTGCCGTTTCAAGCGCATTTTCAGGTCGTGGCATTCACCGTACTTTGGTAGCTCGAGGTTGTGAGCACTTTGTGAATGAGGGGGCAGATTGGGTACTTATGGCTACTCAGGCGGAAAATGGCGCCGCAATTCATTCAATGACGATCTTGGGTTGGCGTTTGCTGCACCGGGAGGCAACGTGGTCGATAGGGGTTGGGCCGATATTATCTTGAGGCCATCTAGCGGCTGATTATAGTATCACTAATGATGCTATATG
>JAUXDF010000215.1 GCA_030618505.1 Spongiibacteraceae bacterium
GCGTTGGCCAGGATCTCTTTGTTTAATTTCTGGATGGGCACTAGTTATCGAATTATGGATGCCAGGCTCGGCGTCATAAATATTCTTACGCACTAATAAGGAGTCATAATACCCGCAGTATCTGAAGGTATACTCCCAAAGCTTGTGCAAGCGATCGCTCGCGCATTTCTAGTTGGGAAAAACTCAATGATAGCCTAAATTGCTTAACCTTCTCGCGTGCATTTGCCCAGTTCGCTGAAAGTGAGATGGCACAAGGTGTGACCAATCGTTATGGCCTGATGGGGCAGTTTGTGATGCTCCGTTGATTTAGCAGTACAGCGAATCATTGAATAAGCGGCAAATTGAGTGCTAAAGCTGGACTTTTAGGTCGCCAAATGGGCGCCATAGGGTTAGCATTGCCTGGAAATACGGTTTTGTTTAATACGCGATATTGGAATATTGGAATGAGAAGTTGGAGCTCGTTAAAGAAAGGGCTAATCATCCAGGAATATCTCCAGCTTAAGTAATTTATGATTAATTAGTGCCTAACCAGAAACCGGAAGTTTTCGAAAATTAAGTCCGTTCCTGGCCAGCGCAAATCTAGTTCCTAGGCCTTTTCAAGGCCTTTAAGTCGCAAGATTTGCGTTGGCCAGGATCTCTTTGTCTAATTTCTCGATGGGCACTAATTATATTCGGTCGGAGTTTTGCAAAAGACTCAGTATTGTCTTCATTATCTTATTTTATCCTTGGAAGCCCATCTTGAGACAATAGAGGTAGCATGACAGCAATATGAAAATCCATCTTGTTAAGACGCGACTGGTTAATAGCTATGTCATCGAATATGCCGATAAGCTCCTTGTTATGGATGTGGCAGCAAAGTGTCATCGTTATGTGCTGGGTTTTGTCGAGCAGACTTTAAAACGTGATATTAGGGATATTAAATTAGTTACCTGTTCCCATGATGATCCTGATCATATTGGTGGGGTATTTCGCCTGGCTTCATTGTGTCGTGCGCAGGTCGCGATACCGTATGCATCCAGACAGTCAAAACAAAAATTCATTAATGACCCCTCAGGTGCATTGGTACGCACAATAACAATATTTCGCGAGGCATTTCGTATGCGCGCCTGGGAGATGTACTTTAACTCCAATAGAAATCAAAGCGCCAGGCAGCAACCAAAACTTAATTCCTCTGTTCCAGAGGCGGAAGATACAGATCAAATTGGACCAGTATTACGCCTAAAGCATAATACCGTGTTGCCTTTTTTTGAGGATTGGTTGGTGATCCATACGCCAGGGCACTCCTGGGATAGTTGTTGTTTTTATCATGAAGAAAGTGAAAGCCTGCTTTCTGGTGATACACTATTAGGCAGCGCCAAGAAGGGGCATTTAGTCACTCCGTCGATTTATTCTAACTCGCGGCAAATGCGCCAAACTATGAGAGCGCTTGAATCAAGAAAAATAACAACGGTTTACCCCGGTCATGGTAGCGTCATTGAGGATGCCAATATTGTTGAGGGTGATCCACGTTTAAGTAATAGCAGCAAGACTTCACACTCCAAAAAATCCTGACTCACGGTCAATATAAAGTTGGGTTGTTTCAACAGTGTTTGTCTGAAAATAAAAGTAATGATGTAACTTTAAATTCTCAGATCATGAGCACGAAAGGCGATCATGACTTGATAATTAGTGCCTATCCAGAAATTAAACAAAGAGATCCTGGCCAACGCAAATCTTGCGACTTAAAGGCCTTGAAAAGGCCTAGGAGCTAGATTTTCGTTGGCCATGACCAGACTTGATTTTCGAAAATTAGCAGTTTCTGGATGGGCACTAACTATAAGCCTCCTCAGTGACCAAAGGCACCTCACGGGGCGGGCTGCTGGAAGTATTTTAGAGGATGTTTTTTGACTTCGATAGTACAGTAAAAAAGAGGCAAAGACGATGTGAGCGCTGGAGTTAAAACACATTTTACGGCTTATCCAGAGACTCCATAGGCTTTAAAATAATTAATGGGCATTTTCTTATCCATAGTTTCTACCAACTCGTGACATGAGGTTTGCAATTTACTGAAATAATGACTAGATTGGTTAAAAAGAACAAATTCTTGTAGCCATTTTTGGTTCTTGTCCTGGCTAACGCAAAATTCCCACGCTAGAACTGACAAGCCCTGACTGGAATGAGCAGAAGTTGCTTGCGCCCTATAGGAATATGTATGGCATCGACGCTGACAAATCCACTCGAAAACCATGACAAACCATGATCCCGAGATTGATCTAACAATTCTTCTCATGCAGGGCCGGCGCTTAAAGCAGGTGTACTGGGCGGTGCAATTTACGCTCTGCGTGGCCATTGTGCAGCGGATTTATCTGGACGACCATTCGCTTGCCTATTTTCTGGCAGCGCTATCTTTATTAACGACGCCCACCTATTTTCTAACAAAAAGTGGCCAGATCGGCAGAGCCGCCAACTACTTCCTTACCCTGCTCTCCTTTGGTTTTATTTATATGATGTGGTCGGGCCAGGGGCTTCGCGATGAAGCTATGCTGGTCTTGCCTGCCATTATAGTATTTACCGCACTGATTGGGGGGAGAACCATTTTTTTGCCCCTGCTTATGCTGTTTTGTACAAATGCATTGTTAAATGGCTATTTGAACGACGCAGGGCTGTTTCACAACGATATCACTACACCCGGAGTACATAGTGCAATTCTTGTCATTTTGATTATCAGTGTAACCGCCTTTGCCGTCTGGCTGCTCGCCAACGACATGATGGCCACAACCCAGAAATTACTTCACGAGACTCAGCGTGTTCAGAGCTCAAAAGATGAGATTGAAAAACTGGTCAATTACGACCAGCTTACCGGCTTGCCTAATAGAGCGCTGGCCAGAACATTCTATGAACATTCGTTTCATAAGCGCAGCAAAAACAAGCCTATTGCGGCCATAATGTTTGTTGATCTCGATAACTTTAAAGCCATCAATGATTCATTAGGCCATCAAATTGGTGATAAGTATCTACAAAAAATAGCATCAACATTGCAAGACTGCGTTCGGGCTTACGATATCGTATGCCGACAGGGCGGAGATGAGTTTGTCATTATTATTGATGAGATCAGGCATATTAATGATGCCTCAAATGTCGCTCTAAAAATACTCGACATTCTTAGCCATAGTATTGTTGTTGATGGCCACAACTTAACAACTAGCTGCTCGATAGGGCTTTCATTTTGCCCCCATGACGGAGAGAACTTTGACACCCTGCTAAAAAAAGCAGATCTGGCCATGTACCATGCAAAATCGTTGGGCAAAAACACCTTCTGCTTTTACGATGAAAAAATGAATGTAGAGGCCCATGAAAACATTCAACTGGTCTCTGATTTACGAGCCGCTATCGTTGAGGAACAATTTGTACTTCATTATCAACCAAAATACGATCTAAGCCTCGGTAGAATCATTGGTGCTGAAGCCCTGATTCGCTGGCAACATCCTCAAAGAGGGATGATACCGCCCAACCTGTTTATTGCTATTGCAGAGAAATCCGGATTAATTCAGCAAATTGGACAATGGGTAATGAAGGAGGCCTGCCACACTTGCGTTAACTGGCATAAAGCCGGCTTTAAGGAAATGCATGTGGCAATTAACGTATCACCACTACAGTTCAAGCGCGGCGGCATAGAAGAGGTGGTGACCAATATCTTAACCGACAGTAAATTACCCGCGAATAAGCTTGAAATTGAAATGACCGAAGGCCTGCTTATTGATGACACAGAAACGCTGAGAAATGCCCTGACGAATTTACGAGAGTTAGGCGTTACCTTTTCTATCGATGACTTCGGCACAGGCTATTCAAATTTGGGATACTTGAAAAAATTTGATATCGAAACACTAAAGATAGACCAATCCTTCACACAAAAAATTAACGAAAGTGCTAATGAAAAAGCCATTGTTGAAGCTATCATTCAAATGGCAATAAAGCTGGATTTAAAAACAGTGGCTGAAGGCGTTGAAACCATCGAGCAAGCAGAGACCATAAAGTCAATGGGCTGCACTATGGGACAGGGATATTACTGGTCAAAACCGCTGCCCAATGAAGATTTTTTATCGCTGATCAGTGCCGAACAGAATACTGAGCGGTCGAGCGTTTAAATTATTTTTGCAAAATAAACTGATACACCTGCAACTTATCTCCCCCAAGCCCATCATCAGCAAAAACCTGCCGAAGTATAAAATATAACCATGCTGCAGTTGTCTTTAATATGCAGCCGTTGTATCATTTCGATACAAATTTTTTTGGCGATGTAACTAAAACATAATAATAGTCGCCAAGGCTTGTGTAACAAAACGCTATATTCGCGCATTTTTTAGAAAAGGCTTCATTGCTTCAATATTTTCTAAAACCTTAGTGTATACATCACTCTACAGCGTTTATGTTTGGCAAAATAACAATAATTACACACGTATTTTCTACCCTGAAAGGACTATGGATATGCTTACCTCAATTAGGACGTCATTCACTACAACCGCAGACCGCATTCGCCGCCAACTGCCGATATTCACCGTCCTACCATTGACGATACTGGCCACTGGCTGCGTCGCCCCAAGCAATCCACCACCGAATATCGCCACCATTTTTAACCCTGCAGCGAACACAGTTTTTACTACGGACTCTGCCTCCGTTGCGCTTAACCACAGCGTCGTTAACTATACGACGGTTTGCTACACCACAGACGGCTCAACGCCAGATTATGCAGGTGCTTCCTGTGAAGGTGGAACTACAGCGACTTATCTGGGAGACATCAACCTAAGTTGCGAGAGCGAAGAGACCGGCGTGGTGCAAAAAACCATCCGTATTGCCTATATATGGGATGGAGCGGCGCAATTTAGCACGGCTAATTATTCTCTGACCTGTTCCGTACCTTCAAACATCACCGTTTTTAACTTGAGCGGCACAGGCGAAATTTCCGGCGGCGCTCCTGGTACGCTGACGGTCACTGGCGTCGCACAGCTAGATAGAGATACCGGAATCCTAAGCTTCAGATCAAGCAACACTTCGATAACCAATTTTACTAACATCACAACAACAGAGGAGGGTTCTATCTCTGGGCAGTGGACAGAACCTTTCTTGAGTACGCTAGAAGGGCTAAGTCTAGTTAGCCACTGTATCGATAATGGTGGCCTTGTTAATGGTTGTGATTACGTCGCCCTGGACTCCCAAGGCAATATGGGTATTACGCAGGAAAGTGACCCCATTGATTTCGATCTAAACGCAGGAGGCAGCACAGTCTTTTCAGGCAGTGTTACTCGCGAGCCGCCAGAAGTACCTGTGGCCGTGACTACAAATATCACTTATACATTGACAGCACTGGATACCGATGAAGAGCTACCGACGTTTTCGGTAGGGGGTAGTGTTAATGGTCTAAGCGCCGGCACGCTGATTCTTGAGCTCAATGAAAGTGAGTTATTATCGGTGACTGCTGATGGGTCTTTTACTTTCTCAAGCCCGCTCAATGACAGTACTATCTACTCAGTGACTGTAAATACCGACCCTTCGGGTTTGCGCTGTGATGTCAACAATGGCATGGGAACCATTGCCGTTGCAGACGTCACCAACATCAATATTACTTGTAGCGACCCGGCAATCGCAGATCTGGTTTTCCCGGACAATAACCTTGCCTCTTGCGTATCAGCCGCCGCACTGGGTTTGACTAACATGTCTGAATTGACAGAGCTTAACTGCAGCGGACGCGACATACGAACAGCGACAGGTATTGAACAGCTAACCGCTTTAACTTCGCTAAATCTGAGTAATAATCTGCTAACGAGCACGGAAACAACTACTACCATTGATGTCAGTAATTTAACGCAATTGAGCACGCTGAATCTCTCAACCAACCACTTAACCAGGATTGATCTGAGTAACAATTTGGCGCTAACAAATGTGAACGTCTACGATAACTGGCTGACTCAAATTGATACTAGCAGCATTGCCGGACTCGTCAGTCTGTCTGTAAACTCCAATCCGCTGTCCAGCATTAATCTTCAAAGCAATCCCGCGCTGAAGACACTGGTTTTGGGATTCAA
>JAUXDF010000433.1 GCA_030618505.1 Spongiibacteraceae bacterium
CACTACTCCAGCGACAATACATAACCCGACCCAGACCGATAGATAGCGTTCAAAAATTCCCATTATTTTACCTTAGCCAAGGTCTTGGTTTATGTTGCAAGTTCGCCTTTACCCATCGACTCAATATCATTGGACAGCTTTCGCCTGCAGCTTGGTCACATACGGTAATGACAATGTCGGGAGAAAATATTTTAGCATCATTCCGGATTTTACTGGATAGTTTGCCCAAACTGTATTGGCGATTCTCTTAATTCCAGGCACTGAGTCGGCCCGATATATTCCACTCGACCAAGGGACGCTCTGATCTTACAGGCTTATCGCTTAGAAGATATAGAAATAATCGCTTAACGCCAACCTCGCCTGAGATTCTTTGTTATGACCATACTCAGACAATAACTACCCATTGCCATTCCCTAATCACTGTTGCTGCTGATTCTACTCGAAAGCGGTGGCATTGACTGGATAAGCCGATTATTTGTTCTTATACTGAGTGAGGCGCTTCTTACAGCGCTGGTTTTATAAAATTAGCGACTAACAATAAGCAAGTGGACAAAATAACAATACGATGAAAATAGCCAACGTCACCATTGATGCTGACAAACTACCCAAGATTCCCGAGGTTGTTCAACAACTGATTCAGTCCTTAAACGAGGACGATGTTGATATTCAGAAACTGGCTCGACAAATTAGCCTTGATCAAGTAATTACTGCTCGAATTCTCAGGGTTGCCAATTCTCCGATATTTGGCGGGCAGCGTGATATAACCACAATCAATGATGCGGTTATTCGACTCGGCTTGAATACAGTGCGATCGCTAGTATTAGCGGCCGGGTTTGTTACTACACTTAAATCCCCTGCCGATTTTGATATTAAGGGTTTTTGGCGTCACAGTTTTCAAATCGCAACGCTGTGCAAATGGTTAGCGCCATTTTCTAATATTCAAGACCTGGATCGTGAGGCTGCTTTCTGTTGTGGCATGATGAACAATATCGGCGTGTTAGTGATCCACATCGTCTATCCCCTCCATGCCAGCGAGATAGAAACCTTGGTCGCCCATGGCGGTGATCGATTATCGATAGAATTCAGTCGGCTGGAATATACTAATAATGATGTCGCCTCCTTATTAGCCAGGCATTGGAATTTTCCTGAGCTTTTTCAGCATGCCTTGCTACAACAAGCACAGCCTTTATCTAATAAAGATATCAATATCTACGCGGCGCTGATTTATATTGCCAAGTACCTTGATGATAGCATCACCGATGAATATGATGCTGATGCTATTGCGGCATCAATGCCGGTTGAAGTTGCAAGCGCCATTGGAATAGATTGCGAGCGTGTGGTTGCCGAACTGGAAGTGGCCAAAGAACTATTGCACTCATCACATATATTTATCGATTGAATAGCTGCTCGCACAGAACATCAAACATAGATAATTCGTTACTGTTCAGCGTAATGAAATAAACACTCTGAACCCACCATTTTTGTCATCCCCGAAGTGTTTTGTCGGGGATCCAGAGTCCTGCAAACTCGATTCCGGCTAAAAGACTGCCGGAATGACGAACTTTATGCCTTTAGCCAATATTTGCGATCATTCTTCAATCAGACGACATCTTCGCTCTACTGCTGGCTGGCATAAAAGTTTAATAGCGCCTTCACCTCATCATCGGATAACGCCTTTAGCGCTTTTACCATTGCGCTACTCTCTCTTTTACCACTGCGATATTCATCAAAGGCCTGCTGCAAATAGGGTATCCACTGCCCGGCTAATATCCCCGCATCATCATCAGCTGCACTACCCCCGGCCTGATGACACTTAATGCACTTCTCCTGGTGCACGGTGCCGCCCTTCTCTGCCAGGCCTTTATCATAATCCTGTTTAGCAGCTAAAAATTTCTGTTTGGCATAATGATCGGCTAAGGTTTCGATTTCTTCCTCAGACAAAGCTTTAGCAATGGTAATCATGTCAATCGCTGCTCTACTGGTATCCCCGCTGCGAAAACCAACTTTGTTGGCGGGTCTATCGCCATCAAGATAGGCAAACATCATATCAGTAGTCGTTGTCGCTGAAAAGCCAGCAATAGTTGGGATTGCTGAGTCTTGACTGACACCATTGGGGCCATGGCAATCATCACAATAAGCAATAGTGTCTTCGAGTGTTTTTGCAAATACCTGTGCTTGCAATTGCCCCAGTATTAGTACGGTCAGTAGAGTAAACCATGCCATCATCTTCATAATAATCCCTCGCTATGTTTTAAATTAAAGCCCTGCTTAGTATTGTAGGTAATAAAAAATCCCGCGCATAAAACACATATCTACACATATCTGATACAAATCAAATTTACCATTATAAAGCTTTGAGTGTCAGCCATTATTCGAGTAATAATGGCACAGGGTAATGAATAGAAAACACCAGAGAGTGGTAATAATAAATAATTACGCTGTATGACTCCTCCTGGATTGTCAGATTAAGTTTGTGGTAGATAAAAAAACAGATCGAATGTGTGACAGCTCAAGGGGCAGCTTGCCTTTTTGATGGTCACCTTTTTTTAAAGAAAAAACCTATTGGACGCAACGGAAGGTAAAAATGACTAATCATCTATTCAAGTCTCATTGGAAGAAAGCACTGGTGATCTCTTTTTTATCCATAACAACACTCATTAGTAGTTGCGGTGGCGATGATGGGGATGACGGCCTTGATGGCGCCACAGGAGCCCAAGGGGAGCAAGGAGCCCAAGGGGCTGCCGGATTTTCCGAAATCCCAGATACACTCTCAGGGGAGATTACCGCCGCGTCTGTTTCTGAAGACGGCACTCTAAGCATCCAATTCTCCTTAAAAGATGAGCTTGATCGTAACTTTTCCGGCCTCCCTGCCAGCAATATTCGCTTTACTGTCAACAAACTCTTTCCTGAAGGGAGTACCGGTGATGGTGAGCCCAGCAAATGGCAAAGCTATATTAATAAAGTTGAAGATGCGCCCCCTGCCC
>JAUXDF010000300.1 GCA_030618505.1 Spongiibacteraceae bacterium
ATTTTTAAAAGAAGAGTTAATAGAGGGTCCGAATAGCACTTAGTTAAGCAGAACTTCGCCGGTTTTGCCCCCTCTCCCGCTTGCGGGAGAGGGTTGGGGAGAGGGAGAAGTATGGCCGCAGGCCTTAAATTAACGGCTTCGCCGCACCCCTCATCCCAACCTTCTCCCCAAGGAGAAGGAGCTAAAAGCAGGGAGTTTTCATACACAAATAGTAAGCGCTACCCGATGAATTCAAGCAAACCTCACTCCACCCAATGAATAATATGTTCTTCCAAGCCATCGGGGTGCACATAAATCTCCGACAACACTCTGCCGCGTACGGAAACCCCGGCCTCGTGCACACTGTTCGCATCACCGGAAACAAGCGGGTGCCATGTGGGTAGCGGTTTTCCCTCCGACAACAAACGATACGCACAAGTCATCGGCAACCAATGAAACTGCTCAATCATCTCCAGCTTTAACCAGACACATTCGGGCACTAACTCGTGACGATCCTTATATTCATTACAGCCGCATTTATCCATATCGAGATAACGACAGACAACTTTGGTGTAACAAATCTCTCCACTTTTTTCATCTTCGAGCTTTAAAAGACAGCACTTGCCACACCCATCACAGAGAGATTCCCATTCGGATTTGCTCATTTCCTCAAGAGACTTCTGCTGCCAAAAGTCTTGCTTATCATCTGTTGATATTGTCATGATTGCATCATCTCAGCTAAGCCGTTTTGAAACATCAGAACGGCATCTTATTATTATTTTGATGCACCTTGCTCATGTAATCGTCATTCAATTCAGGCATCTGCAGATAGTAACCCTTGTCGACAATATTCTGCATCACTTTGGAAATGTCTGCCCGCTGTAATGTTCGTTGCTCCGACAACAGCATGGTCATCGCAAGCTCAGGTTTACCAAACTGTTCCAACAGTGCTTCTGGCACTCGAGAGATATCTTCTTTTTTATCGACGTAAAGATACATACCTTCTTTTTTTCGGGTTTTATAAACAGTACAAATAATTTTCATCGTTCACCTTAAATCTCTATGCTTTTGCTGACAGGCACTTTAGTAAGGGTTCTTCTAACAATTCTTTACGCCACTCAGACAACGATGACGGAAGCTGATAGTTACCAGAATGAAGGCCATTGCGAATAGTTGCTTCCAAATCCTTTTTAGGCATCAGCAACTCTCTTACTATGCCCGTTTCTTCCGCTAATTCGGCAAGTAAGCGTTTCGCCGCTTTATGTTTTTTACTCGCCGCAGGCGATAGCGGAGCTGCCAATTTTTCAGGGTACTGAGCTGAATCCAGAGACTGACAGTCGTTCACGACATCCACTATTTGCTGCCCATAGCGCTGAATAGCTTTCGGATACAGTTCATCGACACGAGAAAGATCATTAATGCGATTTAAACCTGCCTGAGCGATATCTAAAAGACATTGATCCTTTACAACCCGCCCACGAGGAAGATTACGTTGTTTTGCCATCTGCTCTCGCCACTGACACAAACCCTGTAATATCGCCAATTGTGAGGGGTTCAGGCGCCAGGCTGATTTTACCCGCAGATAATAGAGTTCTTCGCGCTTGCTGCTTAGATATTTTTTTATCACGCCACCTTGCTCCTGCTCAAACCAGGCAGCTTTCCCCTCTGCGCTCAAACGCTCTCGAAGCTGTTCAGCGATTGACAATAAATATTCTACATCAAGTGTTGCATAGCGTAATTGCGTTTCACTTAAAGGGCGTTTCAGCCAGTCCGAGCGTGTCGAATCTTTACTTAGCTCAACACCGCAGAGCTGTGAAACAATCGCCCGATAACCGATGGATGAGCCAAAACCTGAAAAGGCAGCTGCCAGCTGGGTATCAAATAAAGGTTCGGGTAAAACCTGAAAAAAACACTGGATGGCTTCCAGGTCTTCGGAGCAGGAATGAAAAACCTTAACCAGATCGGGGTTCACAAACAACTGTCTTAAGGGCTCAAGATCTTTGATCGCCAATGGGTCAACCAGGAAGCAATTATCACCATCGTTAAACTGCAATAAACCCAGCTTGGGATAATAGGTATCCGTTCTGATAAATTCAGTATCGACGGCCAACCAGGCTTTAGTCGAAAATTGCTCGAACATGGCGACCAACTGACTATCATCAGTAATCATTTGAAACTCAACAAGTGGGAAATTATTTTCAGGCATTAGCAGTATTTCACTCTATAATTTATTTCACTCAACAATTTTCCGACCACTGAGCGCATGTGCCAAGGTGCCGCCATCAACATATTCCAGCTCACCACCGAGAGGAACGCCATGGGCAATTCGAGTGACGGTAATACCCAGCGCCTTAATATTCTCAGCAATATAATAGGCAGTTGCCTCCCCTTCCACCGTTGGGTTGGTGGCAAGAATCACCTCTTTCACATCCTCAGTCTTAAGCCGTGCAAGCAGTTGATCAATACCAATTTCTTCAGGGCCGATGCCGTCAATGGGCGAAAGGTGCCCCATCAGCACAAAATAAACACCGCTATAGCTAGCCGTTAGTTCAATAGCGAGTACATCGGAGGGGGTTTCTACTATACATAGCTGGCTATGATCACGCTTTTGGTTTGCGCAAATATGGCATAACTCTAACTCACACAGTGTACGGCATTGCTCGCAATTACCAACACCCTCCATTGCGCTACGTAGCGTCTCGGATAAATTCAGGCCGCCTTGTCGATCTCGCTCCAGCAGATGGAAAGCCATTCTTTGGGCAGACTTTGGGCCAACGCCTGGCAGGCAGCGTAAAGCTTCAATAAGCTGTTCGATCAGCGGACTAAATAACATAGGTATACAACGCAGGTATTCAGAAAGGCATTTTAAAACCTTCCGGAAGCGACATGCCTCCCGTCAGGTTTGATAACATATCATTTCGAGAGGCTTCGATTTTTCGTACCGCATCATTTACCGCCGCAGCCAGCAAATCTTCCAGCATCTCCTTATCTTCTGACATCAGCGTAGGGTCAATTGTCACTCGCTTAACATCATGGCGACCGTTCATAACCACTTTAACCATACCGGCGCCGGACTCGCCATGCACTTCAGCTTTGGTCATTTCTTCCTGCGCCTTTTGCATCTGCTCCTGCATTTGCTGCGCTTGTTTCATCATGTCGCCTAGACCTTTCATTACTGCTTCCTCTTTTTGAATATTAGACGCATCGCTGCACTCAACAATCTACTCATCAACAGGTTCAACAGAGTCCCAACGCACCCGCGCGGAAAACTTTTCAATCAGTAGATTAACATTGGGATCATTCTGAATTGCTTCAATCGCCTGCTGCTGCCGTTCCTCTTTTTTACGCTGCTGATACTTTGCCGGGGTTTCCACCGTCACCGGCGCAATGGAAATCTCCAGGCTTATCGGCTGGGAAAAGTGTTCACTTAAGCCCGCTTCAATTCGTTGTCGCTGCGTATCGTTGTATAAGGTTGATTGTGACTCATCGAGAACAAAGTGTAATTTTCCATTTTCATTGCTATGCAAAATACAGTTTGCAGCGATATTTTTTGCTACCCCTGTTAATGACAAATGCGGGAAACAAAAAATCCAGTTTTGTGCATTCAACTCATTCAGCGAGTTAATCACTGGCTCTTCTATAACAGCAGAGGCGACCGCAAGCGAACCTTCTGTTGATACGTCAAGGACTGGAGCAACACTTATCGAAGCGTTTGGCAGCTCAGCTGCAGACCCTGTATTAGGCTCACTTAAGGCAATCGATTCAGAACTGACCCGTGCAGCCTCTTTTTCACCCGGTACTAAACCCGGCACTAAACCCGGTGAAACGGCCTCAGTCTGACGTCCCCCCTCTCCAGCAACGGCTACAGGCGCTGGATCAATTTGGGACTTTTTTACCGGGGTTCCCCCCTCTGGTCGCAGCTGTGAAAATTGTTGCGACGATTGCTGAGAAGAGGACTGAGGCGCGGACACCGGAGCACTACTGATATTATTTGCGTGCACACCACCTGAAAGCACTTTACTGGGTGGTTCAATAACCCCCTCGGGCTTAAAGGCAAGCATTCGCAGCATAGCCATCTCAAAACCTGAGCGAGGATCAGGTGCCAAGGGCAGATCACGGCGCGCCAACAAACCCATCTGATAATAAAGCTGAAGTTCTTCAGCGCTAATCATTGAGGCAAACTGCAAAACCTTATCTCTATCGCCCTGACTATTATCAATAGCATCCGGCACCGCCTGGGCTATCGCCATACGATGCAGAGCCGTTAACAGCTCGGCCAATACACCGCCATAATCCGGAGAGTGCTCTGAGATCACCGACACCACATCAAGCACCCGCGCAACATCGACTGCAATCAGTGCATCAACAATATCAAAGACCATATTACGATCAATGGTACCCAACATCTGTCGAACATCGTGCTCCAGCACTTTACCGGAACCAAAGGCTATCGCCTGATCAGTAAGGCTGAGCGCATCGCGCATACTGCCATCCGCCGAGCGCCCCAGCAGCCACAGCGCAGGCTCCTCAAA
>JAUXDF010000020.1 GCA_030618505.1 Spongiibacteraceae bacterium
CTGTAGGGTGTGGCTTCCGCACCATTGGCGTTAAAGTTCAAGAGCTGACCGGTGCGCGGGGCACACCCTACATTGTTTTCAGTTGTAGGAAGGTGGCTTTCTATCCTCCATAATAATCAATAAAAGAGCAGAAGTGTCACTATGACCGCCGATCAAATCTATCACTACCTGTTATGGTTTATTTTTATTATCTCTGCACTCACTTTTGTTGCAACCCTGCTATTTACTAATCCCTACGGGCGTTTTATGCCCAAGGATCAGCGCTTCACTATCGCCTCCTTGCCGGGCTGGTTGATTATGGAATTCCCCTGCGTGGTGGTATTTGCCTGGACTTTTAGTTACGGGGAAAATCGCGCCGCTTTAGTACCGCTAATATTTCTCACTATCTGGCAGTCCCATTATTTTTATCGCTCCATCATTTTTCCCCTTCGAATGCGCGACAGGGGAAAACGGATGCCGATAATGGCTGTCCTGGTTGGTGTTGTATTTAATTCCATCAACGGCTTTCTCAATGCTTACGCAATTGTCAATTTGGCACCGCACTTATTAGATGCTGCATGGCTGAGCACACCTTGGTTTATTGGCGGCATTTGTCTGATGGTGATTGGCTTGGGTATTAATATGTATTCCGATAATGTGCTGCGCAACTTACGCAAGCCCGGCGAGACTGGCTATAAAATACCCTATGGAGGAATGTACCGCTGGATATCAGTGCCAAATTATTTTGGCGAAATCATTGAATGGTGTGGTTTGGCTATGGCCGCTTGCACGCCGGCTGCACTTTCCTTCGCTATATTTTCATTTTCGAATTTATTCCCGCGCGCACTCGCCCATCATCGTTGGTATCGAGAAACCTTTGAGGGTTATCCGCCGGAGAGGAAGGCGATTATTCCTGGTTTAGTTTGATTGTTAGCAGTATCTGCCTGGTTAATTCAGCTAGGTCTTCCCGCTTACTAACGTAAGCAGGCATCACATAAACCAACTTCCCAAAAGGCCTCACCCAAACGCCATTCTCAACAAATTTTGGCTGCAGCGTTTTTATATCCACAGCTTCTTTCATTTCAATAACACCAATTCCACCCAGCACGCGCACATCAGCTACAGATGAAAACTCTTTGGCAGGCTGTAGACCTTCGTTTAATTGCTTAGCTAGATTTCCTACAGTTTTTTTCCATGGCAGCGATAATAAAAGTTTAATGCTGGCTGGGGCCACCGCACAGGCTAGAGGGTTAGCCATAAAAGTCGGCCCATGCATAAATACACCGGCCTCACCTTCACAGATTCCTGTGGCGACTTTGTTATTACAGAGTGTTGCCGCCAGTGACATATAACCACCCGTTAGCGCTTTTCCGACGCACATGATGTCGGGCTCAACATCGGCATGTTCGCAGGCAAACAGTTTGCCAGTACGACCAAAGCCGGTGGCGATTTCATCGTGGATTAATAGCAGGCCGTATTCATCGCAGAGTTCTCTGACGCGCTTGAGATAAGCGGGGGCGTAAAACTTCATGCCACCTGCACCTTGCACAATCGGTTCGAGAATAACGGCGGCTAGCTGCTGATGGTTTTCTTCCAGCCTGGATTTTAAGTCTTCTATATGTTTTTCTTCAAAGGTTTCATCAAAACGGCAAGGGGGTGATTCGGCAAAAATATGTTCTGGCATTACGCCTGAGAAAAGATGATGCATGCCTGTTACAGGATCACAAACGGACATCGCACCAAAGGTATCGCCGTGATAGCCCGAGCGTAGGGAGAGCAATTTTGTGCGCTGTTTTTCGCCCTGGGAATACCAGTACTGAAGGGCCATTTTTATAGCAACTTCTACGGCAACGGAACCGGAATCACTGAGAAAAACCTTGTCGAGGCCAGGGGGTGTTATTTCAACTAATAGTTTACAAAGTTCTACCGCCGCAGGGTGGGTAATGCCACCAAACATAACGTGAGACATCTGCGCGAGTTGATCTGTTATCGCCCGGTTAAGCACAGGGTGATTGTAGCCATGGATAGCGGACCACCAGGAGGCCATGCCATCAATTAGCTCACGGCCATCAGCAAGCTTCAGGCGTACACCATTGGCACTGACGACAGGCACCATGTCAGGGGGATTGATAAGCGATGAGTAGGGGTGCCAGATATGTTGGCGATCAAAGTCGAGGAGTTGTTTGATGTCTTGTGGTTTCATTGTGCTCTAATGTTTGTAGGGTGCGGCCCCCGCACCATTGGCATCCATTTTTAGGTTCTTTGGTGCGGGGGCCGTTTATGCCCGTTTTGTAGGGTACACCCTACAAAAAGTTAGACCAGCTCAATTGCCATAGCGGTTGCTTCGCCACCACCAATACAGAGCGCTGCGATACCTTTGGATTTGCCCAATTTTTTCAGCGCATAGATTAGGCTAATAATAATGCGTGAGCCAGTTGAGCCAATCGGGTGTCCCTGGGCGCAGGCGCCGCCGTGAATATTAACGGTGCTTGGATCCAGCTCCAGTTCGCGTATAGCCAGCATAGTAACCATTGCAAAGGCTTCGTTGATTTCCCACAGATCTACATCTGCTTTGTTCCAGCCAGTTTTATCAAGCAATGACTTTATCGCACCAATCGGCGCCAGGGTGAATTCACTAGGCGCTTGTGAGTGACGAGCGTGACTGACAATGCGAGCAAGTGGTTTTATTCCCTTCGCATCCGCTTCCGATTCACTCATTAATATCAGCGCTGAAGCACCATCGGAGATGGAACTGGCGTTGGCGGCGGTGATGGTGCCATCTTTGGCAAAAGCTGCCCGTAGTGAGGGGATTTTATCAGGTTTGGCGGACAGAGGCTGCTCATCAACTTTAACCACTGTTTCACCCCGACGGGTCTTGATAGTGACCGGCACTGATTCTGCATCCAGGGAGCCGTCATTAATGGCTTTTTGAGCGCGATTTAGTGATTCTATCGCATAGGCATCCATCTCCTCGCGGGTAAGTCCATAAGCATCCGCAGTCTCCTGGGCAAAGCTGCCCATTGCTCGGCCTGTGCTGGCATCTTCAAGGCCGTCATGGAACATATGGTCAAATAATTGGGCATGGCCGGTGCGAACACCACCACGAGCATTTGGCAGGATGTGGGGAGCGTTACTCATGCTTTCCATGCCGCCAGCCAGTACGGTTTTTGCCGTGCCTGCCTTGATGAGATCATGGGCGTACATAGTCGCCTGCATGCCGGAGCCGCAGAGTTTGTTGATAGTGACGCAGCCAGTGGATTCGGGTAAACCACCTTGCAGCGCGGCCTGTCGAGCCGGACCCTGGCGCAGGCCTGCGGAGAGCACATTGCCGACAATGGCCTCTTCGATATCGGTAGGGGCAAGGCCGGAGCGCTTGAGCGCCTCGCTAATCGCAGCAGCGCCAAGCTCTACGGCGCTAAGGGCACTTAAGCCGCCCTGTAAACCACCCATTGGAGTGCGGGCTCCACTGACAATTACTACTGAGTCATTCGACATAGTTTTACCTTTTTGCTTGTTGGTAGAAGCGTGATTATTGCTTGCTACGTGTGGATCATTATCATTACATCGGAGCAACGATGGGAATTTGGCGCATATTTTACCACCCTGGAGCACTCTTCTAATACCCTGCATCCTCTTTTACTTGAAAAAAGTAATTACAAGCCAGCACTTTAAATTCTGCCCAAGCTGTAGCCTGTATTGAGCGCAGCGAACTGTGTTTTGCGCAGTGAAATTGGGGAAGATTTTGGTGCGGGGGCCGCACCCTACGGTTGGGCACACCGAAAAAGCAGGCATAAAGGAGGAGGCGGGGTGTACAGATTTGTGTTTCTTGAGAGCAGATTAATCCGAAGAGAATAGCTTTCCTCTTACCCGTTGTCTGTAGCTTTTTGGGCTTTGTGACATCCGAGTGCGAAACAGCGATGAAAAATAGCTGCAGTCGCTATAACCGACTTTTTCTGCGATTTCTGCGATATTCAGGTTGCTATCACGTAGTAGTTCTTTGGCGATATTAATGCGGGTTTTTTGTAAATAGCTGATAGGTGTTTCACCGATGGCTTCTTTAAAGCGTCGATTAAGTGTGCGAGTACTTAAACCGGAAAAGTGCGCAAGCTCGCTGATGCTGATTGAACGTTCAAAATTGCTTTGTAGCCATTGCTGAGCCCGAACCACATCTTCATCGTGGTGGGTTGTCAGGCGACTATCGTTATAAAGATGGCTATCGTAGGATTGGCGTATTTCCGGTGAGAATTGTCCTTCGACCTGCTGGGCTATTTTTCGGCCATAGAAATCATTAATAAAATGTACGGTCAGGTCGGCCACTGAGTTAACACTACCGGCACAGAAAACCGAACCCGCTTGGGTAATCAAGTGACGCCTTTGCAGGTGAACCTGTGGATAACGACGCTCAAATTCATCAAAATAATACCAGTGGGTGGTGGCTGGTTTGTTATCGAGTAAGCCGGCTTCGGCAAGAAAAAAACTGCCGGAGCCAACGGCACAGATTATACTGCCATGGCTTTTCATCTGTTTTAGCCAGCCGAGTAGCTTGCGATTGGTTTTGATCACCCGGTCGGGTTTGCGCCAAAGGGCTGGGAGAATGATCAGGTCGCTGTGTGAAATCGACTCGAAGCTGCAGTCCGGACGTATATGCAGACCCCCGGGTGTTTTTATCTCATGGGCATCAAGAGCGGCAATTTTCAGGTTTATTCTGCGCCGAGGCCTTTTATGCAAGCGCTTAAAATTATCTGCTGCATTGAGCATTTCCAGCGGTAGACTAATGCTGGATACCAGAGCTTGTGGGTATATCAGTACAGTTGCTTCAATCATTATTGATATATCAATGTGCAAAGCATGAGCATAATGCTCTTTTGGCTAATATGCCATATAAAATGACTTATATAACATAGAAGTTATCCGTGGCAATCATTACAATGCTCGCCAATATTAATGTGATGTTCTGGTCTATTAACTTTATTTTCCTCATTATCTGTGTTGCTACAAGCACGCTCCTTTACGGAGCTTTGAATTCAGGAAATATTTATGTCTAAGTTACCCGTGATTGTCGGTTTTGGTGGAATTAACGCGGCTGGACGCAGCTCCTGGCATCAAGGTTATCGCCGCATGGTAATCGACTCTCTTGGCAAAACGGAATCTCGGGACACTCTGCAAAGCCTGGCGAGCCTTATGAACTTGCGCCGTCGTAGCAGTGATGACGGGGATAGGGCTGTGGTGCTTGATGATAACCTCTGCACGTATATCAAAGACAATACATTGGTTCGCCGTATTGGCAGTAACCTTTTTGATGTGGATAAAGTGCTGTGGAATAAGAAAATGGCGGTCTCGCCGGCGGATTACAATTCCCCCATTAGTTTTGTGACTAAAGTTTCAAACCTGCCCAAGAAAATCCCCCCTCAGTGGAAGCTAACAGAGCTTGATGGTAAGCGCGTTAAGGTGGTTATTAATACGGATGTTGATGTGTTTTTGCCCAATATTCGCCAATCCAAGGTGAAAGCGGCGGGTCAGTTACCCACAGGCTTTGATCCCAAATCCCTTTATCAGTCACGTAACCATCCGCGTGGTATCCAGATGACGGTTTTTGGTGCTTCCGATGCCTTAGGCTCACTCGGTATCGAGTGGGATGTTGTGCGCTCGGCAGTGTCTCCTGATCAAGTCAGTGTTTATGCCGGTAGTGGCATGGGGCAACTGGATACCAATGGCAATGGTGGCATGATGATGTCGCGCCTGATTGGTAAAAAGGTCACGTCAAAACAATGTCCTTTTGGTTTTGCAGAAATGCCCGCTGACTTTATTAACGCCTATGTACTTGGCAGTATTGGCAACACTGGCACCAGCATGGGTGCTTGTGCTTCCTTCCTTTACAACCTTCGACAGGGTTTGATGGATATCGAAACCGGGCGGGCACGTGTTGTCATTGTTGGTAACAGTGAGGCGCCGATTACACCGGAGATTATGGAAGGTTATTCGGCGATGGGTGCCTTGGCGACCGATAAAGAGTTGCTGGAACTTGATCGGGCGCTAGGATTGACCGAGCCCAATTATCGTCGTGCCTGTCGACCGTTTTCGAGTAACTGTGGTTTTACCCTGGCCGAATCGGCTCAGTTTATTATTTTGATGGATGATGAGCTGGCACTGGAATTAGGTGCGACGATACATGGCGCAGTTAGTGATGTTTTTGTTAATGCTGATGGTCATAAAAAATCAATCTCATCACCGGGTATCGGCAATTATATTACCGTTGCCAAGGCAACCGCAGCGGCAAAAGCGATTGTCGGGGAGGAGGGCATTCGCCGACGCTCCTTTGTTCAGGCGCATGGCACAGGTACCCCGCAGAACCGGGTGACGGAATCGCATATACTTAACGAAACAGCAAAACATTTTGGTATCGATTCGTGGAATGTCGCGGCGATCAAAAGTTATCTTGGTCATTCTATTGGTGTTGCCGGCGGTGATCAGATTATGGCAAGTTTGGGCGTGTGGCGTTATGGCTGGATTCCTGGTGTAGCCAGTATTGATCATATTGCCGATGATGTTCATAGCAGTCATCTAAACATAAGTAGTTCACATATTGAGATCGGTAGTACAGGCAGTGATGTTGTCATCATTAACGCCAAAGGTTTTGGTGGTAATAACGCCAGTGCATCGGTGCTCGCTCCGCATGTTGCGATGAAAATGCTCAGTAAAAAGCACGGCGTCCATGCCATGAAAGCTTATCTGCAACGTAATGAAGCTGCTCGTGAAGCGGCAAGACTGTATGATGAGAATATGACCAAAGGTAGCGTAGCGCCAATTTACAAATTTAATCATAAGGTCCTGGAGGGTGAGGATATCCAGTTTAAAGGCGATGAAATTAAAGTGCCGGGCTTTGATCAGTTGATCGACCTTGATCTTGAAACACTATACAAGGATATGCTGTAGCTCAAATTTTTTGAGTATTCCCGTTTCAGTAAATACACAAAGTTCGTCATTCCGGTAGTCTTTTAGCCGAAATCCAGTTTGCAGAACTCTGGATCCCCGATAAAATACTTCGGGGATGACGAAAATAGTGGGTTCAGAGCGTTTATTTTATTACGCGGAATGGTCACCCCCATTTTTTTAACCGAACATCACCAGCATTCCTAATAGGAATAATAAGCAGGGAGTTTCTAATTGTTTCCAACGGAAATGGAAAATAACAGCTATAGTAAGTCTATAGGCTTTTCGAACATTATTTGCAAAGCTGTCGTTTATTTAACCTTTCGGATTGTATGGCCGTTTCGCCTCCGGAGTGGACTGTAATGCGTAAGTATCTACGTCACCCATCGGATATCCCTATCAGTGTCGCCTCTGTTGATGCCGGCCCATGTTGTAGCACCAATTTACAAAATTTGAGCATGGGTGGTATTTGCTGTGAAGTTGATAAGTTTATTGCTTCTGGTACAGAAATTGTCGTTAATATTCCTCTGGTTAAACCCTGCTATGAGGGCCATGGTGTAGTTGTCTGGTGTCGTAGGGAAGACGATCATTTTGAGTTGGGTATTCGTTTTGATGAAGCCCAGGAGGCATTTAAGTCTCGTATGGTCTCTCAGGTGTGCCAGATTGAACATTATAAAAAGCAGGTCAGAGAGAATGAAGGGCGAGAACTTGATGGCGAGCAGGCTGCGAAGGAGTGGATATGCAAATACGCCGCTGACTTTGCGGATGATTAGTTAGAATTCTTAAGTGTGTTGATCTGTATTGATTTTGGATGCAGCTCCTCCTCCGTATTAAAGCCAAATCCTGTTTTCCGCTTTATTGATAATCTCTTGTTGCTACTGTATTGTCGCCCGCTAATCGGTGGGGATTTTGCATACGCCACTCGATATCATTGGTTATAGCAACCTCAGCAGGAGAGGATATTGTGAGCGAAGCAAGTTGGCAGGTGACACTCGATATGCCGCGTGAAAAGGCATGGGATATTTTGAAGAATTTTTCTCTGGCGCATAATTATGTCCCCGGAATTATTAAAACCGAGATTGTTTCTGATAATAAAGAAGGTGTTGGTGCCAGCCGTTTGGTCTACCAAAGTAAAACTAAAACCTTGCAGGAAACCATTACCGACTGGAACGAGGGCGAGGGTTTTAGGATTCGCCTTCATAAAGGCGAAAAGGACTCACCGTTCAAAAATGCCTATTTTGTTTATAAGCTCGAAGATGTCGGTAATGATCAAACTCGCTTGAGCACAACGATGGGTTATACACCGCCGATGGGTGCTTTTGGTGTAATGATTGATAATCTTTTTCTTAACAAGATAATTACGGGTGTTATTCACAATGTCGCCGTTAGTATGAAACACTATTACGAAACAGGTAAAGCGACTCAGCCTGCTGACCTGAAAAAGTTAAAAGCAGCGCTTAAAGCAAAGGGCTAGGGGTGAATACTGATGGATGCCTTGAATGCATTATTGACCCGCAATTCAGCCAGTAAACTGATCGATCCGGCACCGGCAAAGGGTGAGTTACAGCAAATTATTAGCGCTGCACTTCGATCCCCTGACCATGCCAGACTTAGACCCTGGCGTTTTTTGTTGATAGAAGGGCAGGCACGTGAAGCTTTGGGTACATTATTTGCCGAGGCGACCAAACGGGCCAAGACCGGCACTAGCCCGGAAATTCTGCAAAAGGCGTCCAGTAAATCTCAACGCGCTCCGCTTATTGTCGTGGTGATTGCATCCACAGCGGCGCACCCCAAAGTGCCTCATCTCGAGCAACAACTATCAGCGGGTTGTGCGGCTCAGAACATATTACTTGCCGCCCATGCTTTGGGGTACGCAGGAATCTGGCGAACAGGAGCCATGGCCTATCATCAAATTGTACGCGATGGCCTCGGTCTGGCATCTAATGAAGAAATCACCGGCTTTATTTACCTCGGTACGATGAGCGGAGAGCCTAAAGTCATCCCCGAGCTAAATCCAGATCATTTTGCAACTTACTGGACTCCTTCTTCTTAATGGCATAAACAGGATAAATCAAATGGCTACTCATTTTGAAACGCTTTCAGTAAGTATGGAGGGCAATGTTGCTCTGCTTGAGCTTAATCGAGCGGATAAAGCCAATGCGATGAATGCTGCAATGTGGCGCGAGTTAGAGGAGTGTTTCCTCTGGCTTGATAGTGAGGTAAGTGTTCGAGTTGTAGTGTTAGCGGCGAAAGGCAAGCATTTCTGTTCGGGTATTGATTTGGGAATGTTTAATGATATTGTCGCCAGCGAACTTGAGGCCGCTCGAAAATCTGAACAGCTACGCTTAATCATAAAACGTCTGCAGGGAAACCTGACGGCAATTGAGCAGTGTCGCAAGCCCGTTCTTGCAGCAATTCACTCCAGCTGTATTGGTGGTGGGGTCGATATGATCTGCTGTGCTGATATGCGTTATTGCAGCACTGATGCGGTCTTTTCCATTAAAGAAATCGATATTGGTATGACCGCTGATGTGGGAACCCTGCAGCGTCTGCCAAAATTAATCAGTGATGGAATGTGCCGAGAGTTGGCCTATACCGGGCGCAAGATGGGTGCAGAGGAAGCCTTACGTTTGGGCTTGGTTAATCAGGTTTTTGCCGATCGTGAGCAATTGCTTGCGGCGGTAATGGATATTGCCCGGGAAATCGCCAAAAAATCACCGATAGCCGTTCGTGGCACCAAAGAAATGTTACTTTATTCGCGCGACCATCCTGTAAGCGATGGATTAAACTACAATGCTGCGTGGAATGCGGGGATGCTGAGCATGGAGGATGTGCTTAAGTCGATAGAGGCTCAGATGAACAGCAAGCCTGCAGAATATGATGATTAGTTGTTGGTCTTGATTCTCCTTCTCCCGCAGGCGGGAGAAGGAGTTAAAGCGGTTTATTTAGCAGCTACAGGAGTGCTTTTAACGGTAGATTTTACGACCTTCCCCGCTTTTTTCTTCGCTTTTAACGCCATTTTTTTAGCCGCAATTTTTATCTTCTGAGCTTCTTTTTTCGCTTTGGCTTTCTCCCTTGCAAGGGCTGCTTTTTCCGCCGCTTTAGTCTGTTGTGCCGCTTTTCTTAATTTCACTTTGGCTTTAGCTGTCGCTTGTTTTGCAGAAATTTTCGCTTTTTGCGCTTCTTTTTTGGCCTTGATTTTGGTTTTTACTGCAGCTTGTTTGGCTGCAAGTTTAGCCTTTTGTGCCGCTTTTTTGGCTTTGGTCTTTTCTTTTACTGCGGTCGTTTTTGCTGCAACTTTCGCTTTAGCCGCCATTTTTTTATCGGCAGTAGCTTGGGTTTTAGCTTCAGACCTTAGAAATTGTTGCTCAGCCTTTGTCAGTGCATTGGCTCTTTTGAGCTCAGCAGCTGCAGTTTTGGCAGCACTTTTTGCGTTGGCCAAGGCCTGCTGGGTCTTGGTGGGTGCCGACTTTGCACTAGCTAGTGTGGCTTTTGCTTTAATTAGGGCATTTTTTGCTGCGGCAGTCTTGCTGTTTTTGGCTTTGGTGCGTGCCGTGGCCAGTTTATCTTGAGCCGCTTTCAGTTTAGCGTTTTCCTTGCTGAGATTTTTGCTCAATTTGGTGATTTCTTTTTCAGTATCAGCCAATGCTTTAAAGCGTGCTTTATTCAATTGTGCCTTTAACTTTGATATTTCACTTTCCAAAGCCACAATAGGGTTTACTACTTTTTTTGACACTGCCATAAAATGATCGCCTTTTTTTAATAAAAATTATCTGGATGAAGTTAAAACTAAAAATAGTTTTTAAGGATTAAAACGCGCGCGATTATACTCAGAATTTTGAACGATATGCAGCTGTTTGTACAAAAAAGTTATATTAAAGGCAAAGAATCGACATGTTTTTTGCGCAAGCACATGTTTTTATACTGCGCTATTAATAAAAATTATTGTGGAACGGAGATTCTTGGGATGGGGTGGAGATTTAAAGCTGCGCCTTACTTGAGTATCAAAGCAAGTGAGTCTGAGATATGAAGTGCTTAGACGCAGGGCGCAGATTCAGGATAAGTGAGCTTTACAAAATACTACCGTGAGGCAAAAATCGATTATTGGAATTTGCCCTTATCCAAAGTAGAAGATCTTTTTCAATACGTAGTCCTCGGCTTTTTAACACTTTTCCCAAAGAGATTACAGGCGATTTATCGCCAGCCTCACAGTCAGGTAATTTTGTTTCAGCCAAGGTGAAAAAACGTATCAAATGGATGATTTGTTCAACTGAATATGCGTTGACAGCAGGCTGCCAATTATCGAGTCCAAGCTGCATTAAACCGCTAACTACCTTTTGATCTTCACCAGGAATAAGCATATCGATCTCTTCGAGCTGATCGTTTTCGCTGTATTGAATGAACTGCATAAGCCATTGCTGCTGGATTTCAGTGGGCTTCGCTGGCTTAACTTCTGGAGACCAGGTTTCGGTAGACATAATAAGTCACTCTATGTGCATTAAGTTCGTAAGGCTGACTATTGTAGATTAATGTGCAACAAAATTCGTAAATAATTTACTATTTTCCCATCTGCCGGTGAAAGGCAACGAGCGCAGCACTGACGGCAACATTAAGTGATTCAACCTCATTGTTCATAGGGATTTTTAAAGAGATATCGCTAAGATCGTTGCTTGCCTGCGATACACCTTCGCTTTCGTTTCCCAGTACAAATACCGAGGGGGCAGTGCTTGCATAGTCAAACAGGGAGGTTTTTGCATGGGATGACAGCGTACATATCTGAAACTGCGCCAGCTGTAGTTTTTTTAGACTTGCCGAAATATTTTCACAGCGGATGATGGGGGCCTTAAAAATGCTGCCGGTGCTGGCCTTAATGACTAGTGGTCCCAGTTGAGCGGTTCCCTTTTCAGGGATAAGTATGCCGTCAATACTGCCTGCGCAGGCAGAACGAATGATCATGCCAACATTTTGCGGGTTGGTGATGTTTTCCAGTGCGATTAGGCTTGCATCGGTTTTATAGGGGGCGTTGAGGAATTCATCGACGGTTTTAAATTGCGGGCATAGAATATCGGCGGCGATCCCTTGATCCTGTTTGCTGTTGCGAGAGATGCGTGATAAAGAACGTTTGTCGTGAAAGAGTATTTCAATATTTTGGCGCTCGGCATGCTGTTGTATTTCCTTAAGAATTGCAGCCGGTTTGTTGCTGTCGGCGAGGTGCAAACGATAGATGTTGAGACCATTTTGCAGTGCTTCGAGTACAGCTTTGCGACCATAAATGGTTAGCATACGATTAAAAAAGGATTTCTTTTCCTGGTATTGAGTGCTGTTTTTCGACTGATCTTGGCTCATGGTTGTCTGTTTCCACGGTTTGAAGGCTTTGTCTGCTTGCTTGGCCTAAGCACTATTTTCCTGACCGTCATTTGTTTTGCGAAAGTCTCCCGGCGACATTCCAGTCCATTTTTTGAATGCTCGGTAAAAAGCGCTGGTATCCTGGAAACCCATTAGTACTGAAACTGCACTGATCGTTAGCTCGGGGCGGTTAATATAAGCCACCGCGGCATCACGGCGAATATCATCCTTGATTTTCTGGAACGAGCTGTTTTCCTTGTCGAGTCGGCGATGCAGAGTACGAGATGAAATATTCATGCTCTGTGCTACATCTTCAATAGAAGAAAAACTTCCGAGCATGTCTTCCTGGAGTATCAATCGAACGCGGGTTTTAACATTCTGGAGATCAATATCGATTTTTCCAGTGACAAGCTGATAGGGCGCCATACGAAGAAAATCCCGTAAGGAGTCTTCGGTTTGTGCAATTGGGCTTTGCAGGTATTCAGCGGCTAGTTTTATGCTGTTGTCATTTTGCTGGTATTTTACCTGGCAGTTAAAAAGTTGTTGGTATTTTTCTAAATTGTCCGGGGCTGGTGCGCTGAAACACACCTCTTTCAAGGGGATTGTTTTTGCCGTCAGCCAACTGTAAAAACGGTGCATCATATAAATGATGCTGGCCTCTGCTTGCAAAGTGGATTCGTTTTTTGGTGTGTTGGGGTTGGTAAATCGGCAGATAGCGGTTTGTTTATTATCTGTAAAAGATATCGGTGTTCGTGTTTGGATAGATCGATGGGTAAAGCTGTCAAGAAAATCAAAAAAATCGGCGGAGCGAGTCATCGCCTGTTGGAGGTTGCTGCAGTGAATGATAAATAGACACATCATTTTGAAGGTGCCAGGCGGGACTTTTTCGTAGTTGTTCAGGCCAAAGGACTCATCTTGTAAAAGCGCCATAACATGTTTGTATAGTTTGCTGTATATCAAGGTGGAGACAGTGCCATCAGCTGTTTCATCGAGTTTTAGAGGGTTGTAGTCTAAACCGATATTACTCACCAGTTCATCCACATCATGTCCTTGAGCGGCCACCACTTTGAGCAGTGTTCTCAGTACCCGCATTGGCATGACATCGTTATGGTTTATATTGGGTGCGGACATGATCTGTCTATATTGATGCATATGGAAGGGGAATAATAACATGTTGTGAAGGCAGTGTTGCTAGAATCGTAGCTAAGAGTAGACACAAAGAGCCCTCAGCACTGCTGTGTTTGAAAGCGCAGTCGTCTATGTCGTGTGGTTTATGGGGCAGCGTCTCAAGACTGCCCCTCATGCCATATTAGGGGTTGAGGCGAAAGCCAACTTTAAGTGTGACCTGATAGTGATCAACTTTGCCATTAATAATATTGCCACGGGTTTCTTGTACTTCAAACCAGTCCAGGTGATCTAGCGATTTGTTGGCTGCAGCGATGGCGTTTTCGATGGCTGCCTCAATGCTAGTCTGAGATGAACCAACAAGCTCGATTTTTTTGTAGGTATGGTCACTCATCTGACGATCTCCTTATATTTTGTTGATGTAAATAGCTGACTCAACTTGAGTATAGTGGCAGAATTGCTTTTTCGGGGATTTGTTATCAGAAGAGTAGGGTGTCATGAGAAAGACCAAGATTATTTGTACTATCGGGCCAGCGACGAGCAGTTTTGATATGTTGGAAAAAATGGTTGAGGCGGGTATGGATATAATCCGGCTTAATATGTCCCATGGTGATCATCAGTCCCATGAAAAAATTATTAAGGCGATCAAAACACTCAATAGAAAGGTCAAATACCCTGTTCCCATATTACTTGATACGCAGGGACCCGAGATTCGAACCGGTAATCGTAATAATGACTTGCAGTTAAAGCAGGGTGAGCAGATTACGATCTCTGTTCGCGGCGAGCAGGATGTCGAGCACAGTTCAATACAGATTAACTATGAAGATTTGGTAGATGATGTCGCGGTGGGTGATCGGATCACGGTCGATAATGGGCTAATTAACCTGGAGGTTCTGCTCAAAGATGGTCGAAGCATGAAATGCGAAGTGATTGATGGCGGTTTGCTGAAAAGTAAGCGTCATGTCAACCTGCCGGGTATTCGGGTCAATCTTCCGGCGATTACGGAAAAAGATAAACGCGATATACAGTTTGCCGTTGATCAGGAGGTTGATTTCATTGCGCTATCCTTCGTGCGAGAGGCAGCAGATGTGCATCAGCTTCGTGAACTTTTGGGTAGCAAAGCGGACAAGATCAAAATCATCTCCAAAATTGAAGACCGTGAAGGCGTAAAAAACCTGTCCGATATTATTGCTGCATCAGATGGTGTCATGGTTGCCAGAGGTGATCTTGGTGTAGAGATTAATGTTCATGAGCTGCCGAATGTGCAGCGAAATATTGTTAAATTATGTGCGGAGCAGGGCAAGCGCGTTATTGTCGCCACACACTTGTTGGAATCGATGATTGAAAACCCCATTCCCACTCGAGCGGAGGTGACAGATGTTGCCAATGCCATTTATGAGGAGGTTGATGGCATTATGTTGTCCGGTGAAACAGCAACCGGCAAGCATCCATTAAAATGTATTGAATTTCTGGATAAAATTTCCCAAGCTTCTGAGCAGGGGGTTGGCCTACAGTTTTCTAAAGGCCTGGTTTGTGCCAATGATAAGCAGCATATAGCACGTAGTGCGGTTGAATTAGCTGAGGCAATTGGAGCCAGAGGCTTGGTGGTTATTACCCGGCGGGGTTTGATGGCTAACTATGTTACCAATTGTCGTCCTCAAAAGAGCGCTATATACGCGTTTACCAACGATACCCGAACCCGGCGTCAGCTGGCTTTAAATAGAAATCTGCTTTGTTATCGGATCAGCTTGAGTAGTGATCCTGAAAAAACGCTAACTAATGCTTTTGCCAGCCTGCTAGAAAAGGGTGAATGTCAAAGCGGTGACAAACTGGTGGTATTATCCGACATTCTTGCTGCGTCGGGGGTTGATGCCATTCAAGTGCGAACTATTCCTTAGCCGTTCTCTGGCTACGATTCGCGAGATTAGAGAGGTGCAGGTGTAAATGGGCGGGGTGCCTATCGGGGCGGTTTTTGATTGTTTGTTATATTAATATTAAGTGGTTATAACTGTTGTTTAGGAAACTTATTCACATTCCTGACGACAGTTTGTAAGCTTACCGTGAGTTGCCGTGCTTTCTTCGAGTAAATAGTTTAATAAATCATATAACTAATTGAATAATATAATAAAAGATATTTTATGACTAAAATGTAATCGTTTTGTTAAGGTCCAATAGAAATGGTACTTGGAGGCCTTTACGCAATAGTTATCCAGATAGTTATCCACAGATTTTGTGGAAACAATTTTACCTGATATTTGAAGAAAAACGCTTGAAAAGGTGATTGAAAGCTGCTGTGGTGATCGGGACTTAAGTTGCAGTCGCTGGCGAATCTAGGATAATGACTTGCCAAAATAATAGCGGGATATATATGAATAACAAGCCAACAGCGGTGCGTATACTTGATGCTGCTGAAGAGATTTTTGCTGTCAACGGCTATGATGCGACGTCTTTGGGTGATGTTGCTGACCAAGTGGGTATTCGCGGGCCGGGTATTTACAAACACTATAAGAATAAGCAGGCATTGTATGAATCGGTGGTGGCGCGTTTGCTTGATCCTATCCGCGATATGCTTGCGGAGCAGGCACTCGAGGTAAAGGATCAGGAATTATTCAGCAAGGCATTGATCAGAGGGATATTAACTTTCCACCTGGGTAGTCCCAATTTTGCCAAGCTGATTATGCATGCCGCTCTTGCAGGTGGCGAGCAGCTGGATTTGATTATCGATCAATGGTGTAAGCCGATGATGGAGAGCGGAACCAGTCTGCTTAAGGGCTATCGTTTTAAGGAGTCTGTTGATGAGAAAGATATGGCTGCTTTGCTTATCGCTTTTACTAATTTGATTGTTGCCTATGTCACCCTTGGCCCGCTTTATGACAAGATTTTTGATATTGATACCTTGTCCAGTGAACAAATTGATTCGCAAATAGATATAGTGGCGAAATTGGCAAAAGGTTTGTTTGGTGGGGTCCGTGATGATGAGTGATGGTCTTTCTGCACCTTCGGTTCGAAAAAATGTGGCTTATGCGGCGGCGTTTTGTGAAAGAATGCTGCCTAATTATGGTATGTTTTGCGAACTTGTCGGTTTTACCGGGGTGCGTGAAATTCGCAATATTATGGATTTGGTGTGGGAGTGGGTTTACGTAAAAGATGCCCAGATTGATTTTGACAAGCAATTGGACAAGCTTGAAATGATTACGCCGGTGCCCGATGAATTTGATCTTTATGGTGTTTATCCTGCATTAAATTGCTGTGTTGCTTTGACGACGACAATCGATCTGATTCGGGGTGAATCTTCCGATATGCTCAATGAGGTGCTTCAGGTGAGCCAGGATACTATTAGCAGTTTTATCACTGCCAGTGGTATTAAAAATGGCAGCGCCTTGTTACAGGAGGAGCAAAGTTTTAAAGAGGAAGTGCTGCGCTGTCTTAACGAGGGTAAAGATGTGCCTGCAGAGTTAAAAGAGCTGGCCAGGAATCAGGGGGTTAGCAATCTTGGAATTTCTCTTGCTGAGTGATTGGTTTTAAGGTCAAAGCTTGGGGTTTTGGATTTGTGATCGTAAGTGGTGCGACAAGGTGTAGTGCGCATCAAAAAGGTGCGTCATATTTTTTTGCGCTTGGTTCTTTTTTGGGCGATGGTAGTTATTACCGACTTTTGACTTCAGTTTTTTTATATTATTTATCTGCTAGGTCATAATTCACGGCCGTTTTTTTATCTACCTTTAATTAATTGAAATATTTGATGTTTATGTGATGTCATGATTATTCAAGGTGCCGGTTTAAATTGAAAAAGTGGGTGAGTGTCCATAATTGTGCAATGGTAAATTGCCGTGCGACTTAAGTGAGCACAAATCTTGCTTTAGAGAAAGCCAAACAATATAGGGGAATTGGAATGACCAATAATTTACGAAACAGGCTTGGCTGCCT
>JAUXDF010000071.1 GCA_030618505.1 Spongiibacteraceae bacterium
TTGGCCTCCGACTTAAGGTATGAATTTCGAAAAACTGATCGCCAATATCACCCCTGAAATTTACCAGACGCTGAAACTTGCGGTAGAGTTGGGCAAGTGGGCTGATGGCAGTGTGCTAAGCAAGCCGCAGAAAGAATCGAGCTTGCAGGCAGTGATTGCCTATGAGTTAGAAAATGTACCAGAGAATGAGCGTACGGGTTATATCGCCCAAGGCTGCAAGTCCTCTTCCAAGTGATAAATTGCAGGTTTTATTGATCTTTTGTGGGATCCCTTTTAATTGCTATATTTCATTCCTTATTTAGCTTGTTCTAAAATTATTTTAAATACCTGATCATCTCCAGGAGATAACTATCGTGCCAAGTATTGCCTGTGGCCCCTTACGTAAACTGACTAGCGAACTGCAAAGTCCGGTAGCCTATAAAATGCCGATCGGTGATCAGCAGATCGCACTTAATCCATTGCTGGGTAAAACACTACGTTTGGAATTTCAATCGCTGATAAACTGCATTGAGTGCGGGCGAAAGACCAAAAAAAGTTTTAATCAGGGTTTTTGTTATCCCTGTTTCAAAAAGCTGGCTTGTTGTGATATTTGCATTGTTAGTCCCGAGAAATGCCATCTTGATCAAGGCACTTGTCGTGAACCTGAATGGGCAGAAAATTTCTGTTTGCAAGAGCATATTGTCTATCTGGCAAACTCCTCCGGTTTAAAAGTGGGCATCACCCGTGGCACTCAAGTGCCCACTCGCTGGGTAGACCAGGGGGCAATTCAGGCTTTGCCGATTTTTCGCGTACAAACTCGTTTGCAGTCGGGTATTGTCGAGGTGGTCTTTAAGCAGTTTACGGCGGATAAAACCAATTGGCGAAAGATGCTCAAAGGTGAGGTTGAGGAGATTGATTTAGGCGTAGAACGCGATAGGCTACTGGGTGAGGCAAAAGATGATATCGAGCGATTACAGCAAGAACTTGGCTTGCAAGCATTGCAGCTTATTGATGATACCCAGGCACTAGCGATTAACTACCCGGTACTGGAATATCCGACTAAAATCACATCGATGAATTTTGATAAAAATCCGGTAGTGGAAGGCACCCTGATGGGCATTAAGGGGCAATACCTGATACTGGATACAGGCGTTATCAATATACGCAAGTTTGCCGGTTATCATATAGAACTATCCGAGCTGTAGGGTGTGGCCCCCGCACCAATATTGAGTCCAGCAGTGCTGGGCCGTTTGTGCCCTGTTTTAGGTGCACTCATACATACAAATATGCCCCAAAAAGCGAAAATGAAAGCAGCTTAAGAAAAAGGAATATAGCGGATATGCGAGATTCACAAGCAAAATCAATCTACCTAAAAGATTATCAGGTGCCGGATTTTCTTATTGATAATACCGAGCTGCACTTTCAACTCGGTGAGGCTGCCACACTGGTGCGCGCCAAGTTAACCTTACGTCGAAACCCGAAAGCGACCAATCAGGGTGCCGCGCTTGTGCTAAATGGGCAGGAGCTGGAGCTGAAACGACTGTTGCTGGATGGTAAGGTTTTGTCATCGGACAGCTATGAGGTAGATAGTGACAGCCTGACGATTAAATCGGTTCCTGATAGTTTTATTCTCGAGTCGGTCACCATTATTAAGCCTCAGGAAAACACTTCGCTGGAAGGTTTGTATAAATCGCAGAAGATGTATTGTACCCAGTGTGAAGCGGAGGGTTTTCGCAAGATTACCTATTATCTGGATCGCCCGGATGTGATGTCGAGCTTTACTACCACCATCGTCGCTAGCAAGGAAAAATTCCCGGTTTTATTATCCAACGGTAATGAGATAGATCGCGGTGACCTTGGTAATGGCGATCACTGGGTGACCTGGCAGGATCCCTTTAAAAAACCTTGCTACCTGTTTGCGCTGGTGGCCGGTGATCTGGAATTTATCGAAGACAGCTTTGTTACCCAGAGCAAACGGGAAGTGAACTTGAGAATCTTTGTTGAAGAGAAGGATCTGGATAAGTGTGATCATGCCATGCTTTCTCTAAAAAATGCTATGAAATGGGACGAAGAAGTTTATGGCCGAGAATACGATCTTGATATTTTTATGATCGTAGCGGTTGATGATTTTAATATGGGGGCGATGGAAAATAAGGGCCTGAATATATTTAACACCTCCTGCGTATTGGCCCATAGCGCAACAACAACGGATATGGGTTTTCAGCGTGTTGAGGCAGTCGTTGCCCATGAGTATTTTCATAACTGGTCTGGCAATCGGGTAACTTGTAGAGACTGGTTTCAACTTAGCCTTAAAGAAGGGTTTACCGTTTTTCGTGATGCTGAGTTTTCGGCGGATATGAATTCAGCCACTGTAAAGCGCGTTGAAGATGTTGCTTTGCTGAGAACCATGCAGTTTGCCGAAGATGCCGGGCCGATGTCACATCCGATTCGCCCTGATTCTTTTATGGAGATTTCCAATTTTTACACCTTAACAGTCTATGAAAAAGGTGCTGAAGTTGTCCGTATGATTCAGCAGCTGTTAGGTAAAGACGATTTCAGAAAAGGCTCGGATCTTTATTTTGATCGTTATGATGGCCAAGCGGCCACCTGCGATGATTTTGTTCAGACCATGGAGGAGGTTAGCGGACGGGATTTACAGCAGTTTAAAAACTGGTATAGCCAGGCGGGTACGCCGGTGCTGGATATTGCCGGTTGTTATGATGAGTCTGAACAGACCTATACACTGTCGGTAAAACAGTCATGCCCGGCGACTCCCGGGCAGGAGCGAAAAGATCCCTTTCATATTCCTTTAGCGATGGGTTTGCAGGGGAGTGCGGGGAGTTTGTCGCTAAGGCTGAAAGGAGGCGATTGCGAGGTAAAAACTGATTTGGTGTTGGAAATTACCGAGGCCGAACAGCAGTTCGTATTTACCGATATTCAAGAGCGCCCGGTACCGTCTTTATTAAGGGGGTTTTCTGCACCGGTGAAAATTAATTTTGTATATAGTCGCGATGAACTAGTATTTTTAATGAACAATGACCCTGACGGTTTTGCACGCTGGGATGCCTGTCAAAGTCTTGGTTTGCAAATTCTCCAGGCTTTAATTGTTGATTGCCAGCAGGGTCGAAAGTTAGAGCTTGATCAGCAGTTGGTTGATGCGTATCGCGCCCTGTTGCAGGATGACTCCCTGGATAAAGCGATGGTAGCAAAGATGCTAGAGCTGCCCGGGGAGGCCTATCTTGCTGAAGAGTCAGAAATTATCGATGTTGATGCCATCCATTGTGCGCGTGAATTTCTTCGTTATCAATTGGCGGATCAGCTGGTCGATGATTTGTTTAAGGTGTATCGTGAAAATCTGACAGAAGAAAAATACCAACCTTCAGCCCAGCAAATAGCACAGCGTAGTTTGAAAAATATTTGTCTGATCTATTTGAATTTACTGGATAAGCCAGAGACTCTGGCTATTTGCAAAAAACAGTTTGAAACCTCAGATAATATGACCGATCAGATGGTGGCATTATCAGTGTTGGTAAATAGTCAGACTGAATCGGTAGAGGAATATCGCGAAGCGGCTTTGGCCTCATTTTACCTGCTATGGAAAAATGAACCGCTGGTGGTCAATCAGTGGTTCCAGGTGCAGTCTGCCTGTAAGCGCCCGGGCACATTGACCACAGTAAAGGCGTTAATGCAGCACAAAGCATTTGATCACAAGAACCCCAATAAACTACGCTCGGTGATTGGCGCTTTTTGTGGACAAAACCCGACTAACTTCCATCAGGCCGATGGCGCCGGTTATCAGTTTCTGGCCGACCAAATCATTCAGCTTGATAAGCAAAATCCACAGATAGCCGCGCGCTTGCTGACGCCCTTAACCAAGTGGAAAAAGTACGCTGCTAATGTTCAGGAAAAAATGCGGAGCCAGTTGCAACGTATCATAGACCAAGGCGATTTATCCAAGGATGTGTATGAGGTTGCTTCAAAAAGTTTGAAGTAGCTAAAACACATACCTGTTGTGGGATCTCATTCGAACTTAATACCCGTGCATTGATTCGCTTAGGTTTTTCCAGTTTCTATGAGAATGCACAGGATGCTATTCTCGGGAAATTTGGCAAAATCCGGACTGTTTTAAAAGGTATAGAGAAGTGCCAGAAGTAGGTGTTTCAAGTGTCTTCTTGCGTGATCCAGAGCGATAGTCTGAAGTTGCCTGCATAGCAGACAAAGGCATCAAATTTGCTTTTTCGACGCTATGTGCCCAACAATGCGATTAACTTAAGGAGCGGCTTTCACTTGTAGCCTTGCTCAGTGTGCCCCGTGTAACGTTTTGGGTATGAGCTTGCGAAATCAGGGGGGGCACATTTCCTCTCGGGTTTCGCAGGCTTAAATCCAAAGCGCAGGGCAGACTACATGGTGTTTCTATCTCTTAAGTTAATGGTATTGATGTGCCCAAAAGGGCCTGTCGAGTCTGCAATATTTATAGGCTTTGAATGACTGCAATTGAGTTCGGCGGCTTCACGAACCCATCTGAGTTATTACGACTGCTTATCGCCCTTTACAGACATTAGCGCTTGTCGTGGTATTTGCCAACAATTGAGCAGCGCATCGAAAAAGCTGACCCTCAAATTTACACTCTCACCGGCAAATTCTCATATCTCGTCTTATAAAAACTGAGCAAATCTCAGCAACCAGTCTATCTAATATATGAATATCAGATAGCAGTTACCTGGACGCCAAATCCGGGGCACTAGCCTCGGCTAATAAGCTGCCAGAATATTGAGAGCCACCCCAAGCAAGACAATTCGATTAGAAATAATGGGGATTTTAGCAATGGATGCTGCTCAAGGGTGAGGCTGGCAGGGTGTCTTGCGGGCTAGGAGGGGCGCAACAAAGAGAGTTATCCTATTGCTGGGTAATTTGTAATCAATATGCAGGGGGATCGCTTGTTCTATAATAACCGGCGGCAGTTTAATTGTGCCAACCGGAAACTCGTTGTAAAGTAGGCGAAAAGAAAGGTGTGTTTGTTCTTCTTATACTCTCCGTCGATTGTCTGGTTTATTGGTATCTGCTTATGGAAAATTATTTTTGTGCTTTCGGTTTAACAACTTTTGTAGGAGCGGGCTCCTGGCCGCGAATTGAACTATATAATGCGATAACATGAATACTGAATCATATGTAAACAGATACGGCAGCAATGCCCTGATTATTGGAGCAAGTGTTACTATTGGCGAGCAGTTCTGTAGGCAACTGGCTGCAAAGGGCATGAATGTATATATGGTGGCGCGTAATGAAGGAAGTCTCACTAAAATAGCGGATGAAATAAGAGAAACGTATCGGGTAGAAGCGCATGTAATCGCGCTTGATCTATTGAGCTACGGTGCTATTGATCAACTGTTTGAATTGACCAGCGATGTTGATATTAGCTATCTGGTAGTGAACGCCAACCTGCACAAGATTAATGACTTTAATCTTCTGTCTACGCAAACCAAGCTCGATATGGTGCAAATGAATATCACCATGCCAACACTGTTGTGTGACCATTATGGTAAAAAAATGACAGAAGCAGGTAAGGGCGGCATTATCATGACCAGTGCTATGAACTATTTAATGGGGCTTGAGAAAGATGCGGTTTTTCAGGGAACCAAAGCTTATGTAGCACTGTTTGCCGAAAGCCTCTGGTTGGAATACCGTAAACAGGGCGTTGATGTTTCGGTAGCATTGATTAATGGCATTGAAGGCTCACCAAGTTATCATGCCAAAACATCCTCTGCTTCAAGAATGGTGTTGAAGGGAATGGGTATCTCGATGGTGCCAGAAAAAATTGTAGAAAAGTGCCTCATAGGTTTTGAAAAACAGCGGCCATTTATTTTACCTGACTATAAACTTCCCTTTGGCCGCACCATGTATACCTTTATGGCACTGTCAAAGATACTGCGTTTTAAATGGTATGCCAGAATGTTTAGTGCAATTACAGTGCGGCTTCTCAATGGATCAGATCTAACAAAGTAGTGTAGGAGTTGGTTTTTAGCATAATTTAAGCAAATTGGAGGAGGGAGGTTTGCTCTGTGCGCTAGATAGCGGGTGTTTCTAGGTCTGGCGGCAAAGGCGGAACTCTGTGCCCAAAGCCGATATACCTCAGAGTGGAAAGTGGTGTCCTGGAACAACTGCTTTAGAGAAATCGGGTTTCCGGTAACTACCTTATGGTTACGACAGGTAATCGCCCTGAGCAGCCAGCCATAATGACCACACACTCCACTGCAAGGTTTCCCGCCAGAGACGAGATCTCTTTTCCTGGGTCACCTTCACAGATATGTATATGCTCACCAGCAATGTCAAACTCATCGAGCTTCTGTTGTATCTCCCTGGCTTCCTCCTCGGAGGGGGATAACATGGCCAGAGTCTCATGACTAAAGCTGGCAACCATAATATTTACGCCAGTTTTTTTTGCAAGATTGACCGCATGATCCAGTGCGTGTTGTATTTTAGTCAGGGCGTCGGCTACAACCAAAACAGATTTCATAAGATCATTTTCCTTGTAGGTTGTTCTTGTCCAGAATATGGCTACTGTAGGGCATTTAATAATACTCAATTCTAACTATAGATCAGATTCACTAAAGCTTGGGCGTTGTCGATAATATCCTGCGGGTGTCGTCCTTTGAAAGAAATCATGCGTGGCTCTGTTTAGGCTACTTCGGGTAATGGCATTCTACCAGATGACACGCTAGCCCCGAGGTTGCGACAAAACCAGAAAATCGGATTAACGAGTGATCTATAATCAAAGCGTAAGTGTTTAGCGTGTTTAAAATAATTACCGACCCTGACCGTGAATGCAGAAAATACTTTTCTTGTAGTAGACTGGGCTCAAAAGGGCGCTTATTTTCCTCTACTCAAAAAACACAAATATTTAGGAAGTGATATGAAAATAATGAATAAGGTGGCAGTTTTATTGATGTTTCTTGGTCTGAGTCATGCTGTTGCAGCAGCCAGTGCTGGTACCGGCGGTGTAAGTACTGCATTTTCAAAAAAATCTACCAGCGTGGGTGTTGTCGTGGGCTCGGGGACCGCTTTCAACGATAACTACCTCATCCTGGGTGTGGGCGCCGGTTATTACTTGGTCAAAGGGCTGGAGCTCGGTATTGATGCGCAGCACTGGTTTTCCGGTGATCCTTCTATAACAAAGGTCAGCCCCAAGATAACCTATGTGTTTACCCAGACGAAAGTTGTCAAACCCTACCTGGGTGTGTTTTATCGCCGGACATTCTATGGTGATTACAATGGCAGAAGTATCGATGATGAAAACTCATATGGATATCGAGCTGGTGCTTATTTCAGTACAGATAACCGTGTTTATATTGGCGGCGGTGTTGTCTATGAAGAGTATACGGACTGTAATTCATTATATGACTGCTCCACGACATACCCCGAAATAGTCTTTACTGTCAGTTTCTGATTTCTCCCCTGACAGCGAATGCAGAAAGTACTTTGCTTGTAGTAGGCGGGGCTCAAAGGACGTTTGTTTCGCCTATACTCCCATTAAAATATAATGTCCGTTTTTCCTAATCTGATTCTAGACGATGTCTCTTTAATGGCACTGAATGAGCTATTGCTGGACGTTCAATGACAGACAGCTACGGCGTAACCTGACTGCCACCGCAAAATTTCACATAATGACTGTCAACGACTGCTTTTTTGGGCTGTACTAGAATATTTGTTTTTGATGACTGGCTGCATCGTGGAAGGAGAAGGCTTTCAAGCGTGATTTAGGCAAGCTGGAGTAGGGGGAGTCAGCTATCTGCTCAAACACCGCATTCCATGAGCAAAAGGAAGAAAGGGGCTTAAAGAAAAGTCGGTTCAAGGGGCTTAGAACGCCTTTTTTTGAGCCCTTCTGCCATCAATGATAGCATTCAGATGATAGCAATGCTATCGTAGTGGCATGTTTAATGGCAGGTGAATAATATGGCTAATTTGGTAGTTAGGAATATTGATGAAGATGTTGTGAGAGCGCTCAAGGCCAGAGCTGGACTTGAGGGAATTAGCGCCGAGGCAGAGCATCGTAAAATACTAGAGGAAGCTCTCATTAAACCCAAAAAAAGAAGCTTTGCTGAAGCCCTGAAAAGAATACCTACTGCTGGCAGTGATTCAGATTTTGCCCGCAAACAAGACAGTGCGGGTGATGATGTTTTTACTTGATACCAATGTGATTAGCGAGTTAAGGAAGAAAGGTAAAGCGAACAAGGGCGTAAGGTCTTTTTTTTTGGAGGCTGAAAAAAACAGCTCAGATTTATATATAAGCGCGATAACGATTGGAGAGCTTCGCAGAGGTGTTGAATTAATTAGACATCGAGGTGATAAAAAACAAGCAGCAGCACTTGAAACGTGGTTAACCGGTATTGTCGATCAGTATTGCAGGCATGTTCTTGAGTTTACGCAGGTTGAAGCCCAAGTATGGGGGAGTCTTCGTGTACCTCACTATGAAAATGCACTCGATAAACAAATTGCCGCAACTGCTCTGGTTTACAATTTAACAGTTGTAACGCGCAATGTGGATGACTTTAAAGAAACCGGGGTTAGGCTGTTAAATCCGTTTTTATAGAGATAAACATAACGGAAAAATACGACGATACAAGATTCTGTTTTGCTTGCGAGTAGAGAGTACCGTACAAAATTACCGTCATACTTTTTCCCAAATCAAAATCGACCGCTATGACATGAAAATTAATAGATTCTCACGTTATTATTGCGATATTTTCAGTTGGTCAGATTAAAATCATACAACTTTATTGTTGGGCTGCTGTTGGCGTAAGCAGTCCTTCAGTCCCCAAATTATTGCAGCCATTTTGAACGACTGCTTTTTTGAGCAAGTGGAGTCATTTTCATTTTTGACGACCGGCTGTTTCTGGCACTTTTCGATCTGTTGGGCTCGAGTATATGTTTCATTTAACGTCCGTTATTAAGAGGTGGATTCAATAGGGACAGAAATTTTTATTTTCAATGAGAATCAACACTGTAGCCGTGATCAGTGTGCCCCGTATAACGTTGTGGGTATGAGCTTGCGAAATCAAACGGAGATAACGGTTTTTCACATTATCATTTCTTCTTCGGTTTTTTCAAGCTGAAACCAGCTTTCTGCTGCAGGTTTTTTGTCCGGTGGATATTGACTATAGTGATGAGAATTATTTACTATTGATAGTCCAATAAGGGGATATTTGTATGTCATCAACTGAGTCATCGTCAAATCTTTTGGTTTCAAAGGGTGTAGGTTTTATTGGGCTGGGAAATATCGGTAAGCCTATGGCTGCCAATTTAATCGGCAAGGGTTTTGAGTTGCAGGTTTATGATGTGATGGACGCCCCGGTAGCAGAGCTGGCCGAACAGGGCGCTGTAGCGGCTAGCAAGCTTGCTGATTTTTCCAGCTGTGGTCTGGTGAGTATTTGTGTTCGAGACGATAAGGATGTTGATGCTTTACTTTATGGTGAAAGCGGCCTTTTTTCCTGCCTGCAAAGTGGTGCCATTATCGCCATCCATAGCACCGTGACCAGAGATAATATTCTGCGCTGGCATCACGACGGCGAAGAGAAGGGCATTCACTTGTTAGATGCCCCTATTACAGGTGGTGCTGAAGGCGCAGCCAATGGCACACTGTGTTATATGCTCGGTGGTGATGAAGTCGTGGTGAAACAGGCTTCCCAGGTTTTTGAAGTGGCGGCCCAAAAAGTGCTGCATGCGGGGCCAGTGGGCGCAGGCCTAGTGCTTAAGCTGGCTAACAATTTGATGACTTATAGCGCGTTTACGGCGGTGAGTGAAGCTGTTGCCCTGCTTGATAAGAATGATGTTGATGCTAGCAAGCTATATGAGGTCGGTGAAGCCAATGGTGTGGTAACACCACAAATGCACCGTTTTATCAGTAATCGGGAAGTGTTTGCCGAGCAATGCAGTGCTGAGGATATGCAGGCTATATTTGGCCCCTTTGCCTTGTTGGCGGAAAAAGATCTTGATCATGCTTTGGCGCTGGCCAAACAGTCCGAACTGCCATTGCCGGCCACCTCTCTGGTGCGTCAGTTAATCAGTAATGTATTTTTGAAAAATTAAGTAGAGAGAGGTCATGTCACAAACACTTATAAATAATGTAAAGCAGCCGAGCTATGGTGAAGACCGTTTACTGATTGACGGCGAGCTGCGAGCGGCATCAAACGGTCGTACCTATAATAATATTGCGCCCGCAACGGGTGAAATTATTGGTGTCGCGGCGGATGCCAGTCTTGATGATGCACAGCAGGCCTTGGTCGCCGCTCGACGCGCTTTTGATGAAACGGACTGGAGCACTAATCACGTTTTTCGCCTGAAGTGTTTAAGGCAGCTGGAGCAGGGGATGAAAGCCTGCTTAAAGGATATACAGGATGCGGTAGTGGCTGAGGCGGGCTCAACTCGTCATAACGCTAACGGTCCTCAGGCTGTTGGCCCGCTGGGGATGCTGAACTGGACTTTGAATTATCTGGAAAATTTCCAGTGGCAAAAAGATATTGGCGAGTACACCGACGAATCTCTGGGTATGACCAGTCGCCGTATTGTTTGCAAGGAGGCGGCAGGCGTTGTGGTCGCCATTACACCCTGGAATTTCCCCGTGCAAATTATTATTGCAAAAATAATCCCGGCACTGGCGGCGGGCTGTACGGTTATTTTAAAACCCGCACCGGATACGCCCTGGACGGCAACGCTGCTAGGTCGAATTGTGAAAGAGCATACTGATATTCCAGCGGGTGTGCTT
>JAUXDF010000265.1 GCA_030618505.1 Spongiibacteraceae bacterium
ATACGATAATTGCGAATCCATAAATCAGGGTCATCCGCATCCATCAACGCCAACAAATCCACCCTGGCACGATAAGCGACAATCTCCGGATCATCATAAAGATCATCCAGATCATCCATGCCGTAAAACGATAGCAAGCGCTGCTCTATACCAAGATCTTCGGCTATCTTAAGTTTAACATGCACACTTTTCAGAATCTCCGTCTCCCATTTCACCAAATCATAACTGCCCTGAGTTTCTATCGCCCCCACCGCCTGCACACGGGTTGATTCATCATCGATTAAATCATCCGTAGAACCATCATCGGCCATCTCATCACTCAAGCCCAACCACAAACTAGCACCGGCACCTGCCGATACGCCATAGAGAGCAATTTGTTCTTTATCGATATTCAGCTCCTCTGCATGGTAGCGAATAAACTGTAAAGCACGCTTGGTATCATTCAGTGATTTGATAACGCCCTCATCGTCAATATCCTGCAGCAAACGATAATTGATGGACGCGTAGGCCATATTGGCAGCAAGTGTGTCGTGAATATGATCTGCCATTTCGCCATCATGAAAATCCGCTTTATCCCCGCCAGTAAATCCACCACCGTGGATATAAATAATTAGAGGTGTTGGGTCTTCAGAATCAGGCAGGAATATATCAAAAGCCTGCAGAGGGTCATCCCCATAGGCGATATCTGCAGAAAATTTCGCGCCATCCTGCAGAGCCATTGTCGGCTCACTAAAGTTCAACTCAAGATCACGGTTTGGATTATTATTACTGCTACTGCCACTACAAGCAGCAATAAATAAGGATAGGATAATCAGTACAAGCGGCTTCAAAAAAGGCATAAGGTAGATCCTGTTCTTATTCAAAGGCAGCAGAACTTATCAAACCTGAATTGAATACTTGAAACCCGAACATCAAGCTATCTCGCCCAGGCCTCACAAAATCAATTCAGGCTGATCTAAACATCCGCGCCTAAATCAAAGGGTAACGAGTAATCCTCAAGAAACCACCTCGCTAATATCGCTGATCATTCTCAGATCATCCAATGCATCATACCCGGGCAAATCAATGATTTCTACTAATGCACCGGCATCATTGTGCTCCTCACCCACTGCTGAACAAAATACAGTCAATAGCAGGCCCACCTGAAAAACTGAAATCCGGTTTTATTATTGTCTTCTCACTTCTAATATCGGCCATCGAACACATATCCTGGTGAACCGCGCCACGGGAAAGCACCCCTTAACTTGTTGTTTATCTTCTAAAACCCCAAAAACTGCAAACATAGAGTTATTTCAATAATGCCCAATCAATGACTATAGTTATTATTAATATCAATTTGTGATTAAAGAGCGTAGAAATGGCCCGGAACAACAAACCACATGACGATCATGGTGAGCTAGAACTCAGTGACGAAATGGCAGAGCTGGAAGACCGTATCTCGCTCGAAGAAATTAACGCCCGACAGGCCAAAGAGCAAGAAGCTGAAACGCAAGGTGCCCTCTACACCGATGAGGAATTAAAACAACAGTTTGAACAAAGCCAAACTGACCTCAATACAACACCCTCCCCGGAGGCCCCCGGAGAAAAAAATCCTGACACACTTAATGACAGTGATACAGCGCCGAAACAAACAGCAGATAACATGGCAACGCAGGAAATCAACAAGCCAGCCGCCACACCTGCACCGACAGTAAATACTAGCAGCAAGACAGCCATAAAAGCCGAATCAGCGGAAAGCAGCGTTAATCATGTCACTATGGACTTATCGGTATTTTTCGCTGATGCAAAAACAGCCGAAAATCATAATGACACAACACCTACAGATATTGCCGAGAGTGGGCTAAACGACTCACCACCGGGCCAAAAAATCGACTGCGATGATTCGCTGGACAAACAGAATTTTCAAACAAACCTAAAGCTGGCGATGGAAACAGAAATTGTCGCGCCAGTAAAAAACACCAAATTAACCATCGCTGAAAAAGCAAAAGCGCTGCTAAGTAAAAACAAAGAGCAGTTTAATGAATACTTTGGGCGCAGCCTGCCAGAGCGCGAACTGGATCTCGGCTTTATTTTCCCACCACAAAAAGCCAAAAAAGACCTGGAACCGATTGTAAGCACACGAGACATTAATAAGCTCTTCGCCATCAAAGGAACATCACTGAATGTAATATTCAAAAAAACAGAAGAAGATCTGGCTAAACTGGTGAAATGCAAACTGTCGAAATCCCAACAACTGAGTTTGCTTGACAACTACTCACAATCACTTTTTGAAAAATTCAGCAGCGTTATCGCCCTCTATGAGAAGCGCCCTAGCACCAGTGACGACAAGCAAGTGGAGATGGCAGAACACGCATTAAATACAATTAAACATTTAATTACAGGCTACAAGCAAGTTTATGCAGAAATATACCAGTCCACCAATACCCTCTATGGGCCACAACGTGAAACAGCCAACACAGTAGCATTTCAATTACTTGAATTGATCGCCCTTGAACAACGACTGACAAGCACACTACACACCCAAACACCCCAAGCTTCGGTCAAAACATTCAACACCCTGTTTCATGCCCTGGCAAGGTACGAGCCACAGACAATTGGCAAACAACAACACTCCGCTGCTCTGAACACACAGACCACTCTCGAAGAGTTATTTATTCGCTACCAGTGCGGTTTATTACTGGATCTGATGCACCTATCATCTTCTCAATACAAACTGCTTAACAACTACCTTCAGCTTAATATAAAAAGCGTACAACTATTGCCCTTGGATTATCTGCCCTCTAGCCCTGAGCCAACCTGGATAATTCACCACGACAGTAGTGATGGCCCACGACTGCTAACGGAAATACTGCGTGCTCAAATCAGCAATAGTCATTTTTCACCCTTGTGCATTCGCTTTCAGTCATTTTTAAATCAGATTAAAAAAGATTACCAGGAGAGTTTAAACCTGCTTGAAAACGAACAGTCAACACACAGTTCAAACGTGTTTAAAACATCCACCGTTGAGCAAACACTGACGCTATTAAGCACACTGAACAAACTGACCACAATGATCGAGACACAAACAGCCAGCCAAACTTACTCCCTCTACCAGGCGATAAAACTACGCGCCTATTCAGGTCTTAGTGATAGCAGCAGCTATTTTGAACACCTCTTTGCCAGTCAAAATATCAAAAGTGTACGCGACGAAGAAAACGAATATGAGTTGCCGACAAAACCCACTGCCAGTATAAGCCAATGGCAATGTGCTATGCAGGATGAAAATACCATCTACCTGCAGACAAAAGAGGCGGCAGCAAAATTAGAAATGGATATTGGCGTACTGTTATTATTAGTGATCATCAACGATGAGAAAGAAGAAAAAATAATACCCGCACGCATCACTCGACTCGAGCGTGAAGGCCAGGGCAAGATTAAATTAATTCTGGAAAAGCTCGGCGATCAAAGCACCTGCATCTCTTTAGCTGATTCCCCCTGCGCCCTTCTTACCCTACACGGCGACAAGCGATATCTATTGGCCGCTAATGGACTGCCACTCAGAGGCCAGCAGGCCATTGAAGGATTATTACCTGACGGTTCAAAAATAATGATTAACATGGTGGCGCTTAAGGCTGTCTCGAATAATTTCAGATCCTGGAATTATTTTAGCTCTCAATGTTAGAGCCAACCGGCCTCATATACTGCTGTGATTTTTAATCAACCCTGACAACTGAACCTTGAAGGTCATCTCCCCGCAGAGCAACAGCTGGCGGGAAGATGATTAGAAAATGCTGCAATGCAGCCAATTCCAGACGGTCACTCTGAGGGCAAAACAACTTTGAAAAGCCCCAACTGATCTTCACTGGAAGACTCAACAATCAACTTCCCCGCTTCATCACCAGTACCGTCTTTCAGTGACAGCACTTTCCAACGATAAATTTCTCCATCTTCCAATGCCTCACTCGCAGAACTGTCAAAGTTAAACTCAATGCTTAGTGTCTCTTTAGCAATAGAATCGTGGTTAATTGTATCAACGCCATCAAATCCACCCCAAATACTATTACCATCACTATCGAATACTTCAACCGCCCAATATTTGGTGCCTGGGTAGCTCTGCCATGTCAACGCTGGTACTAGTGTTGTGACCTCTACAGGTATAACCGGTTTAGCTTCATTCGTTGGTGAAGTGAGGGGAACAGAATCTGTTATTGAGAAATCTTTCACTTGATTGGACTCAGAAATAGTCACTTCGAGTGCAGCTGGAAATCCTCCATTTTTTATCACCCAATCTTGATCCATCACATAACCATCATTGTCGAAGGTTGCCCACGCAAGATATTCTCCGGGTGGCACACCCTGTAGTTGATAGCTGCCATCAGATTCTGAAACATTGCTCGTAGTGAGCCCGGGAATGGAGTCGAGAGTTTCCGGATGGAGCAAAGTAATATCGATCACGCCATTGGCACCCGCAAGAAACGTCACCGTACCAGAAAGTGATACATTGGTATTTTCTGACACTGCCAAATTCTTGCCTTCCAGAAAAGCATCACTTACTACAGATACAGCTATTTCGTCACTGAGGTAGCCAGCCTGATAGGCTGTTATCATATATTCGCCGGGCTCTACATTAAATAAAGTGTAATTACCATTGTCATCCGTAAGAGAAGAAGTTTCATAGCCAGTCATCTCATCAACAGCAACTACTAACATACCCCCAGCATCAGCATTACCACTAATCTTGGCAGTGGCAGTAGCGCTATTATGTTGATCAAGTGCAACCTCTCGATCAACAGTGCCTGCATTTACTATTTCAAATGGTACTGCACCAACCCCCCTGGAAGGAGATGACTGGAAGCTCTGAGCCGCAACTTTAATTGTGTATGTACCAGGAGACAAAGAATTTACATAACTACCACTGGCATCCGTTGTGCCGCGAACGACAAAAGAAGAATTCTCATCGTAGACATCAATGCTCGCGCCTTCTATTGGCTCTGCAACAGAAGGATCGGTTGGCTCCGCAGCCACAACCAAAATAGAGAGATCACCCATAGGCGGGGCGGACGAAC
>JAUXDF010000251.1 GCA_030618505.1 Spongiibacteraceae bacterium
GGTAGTGGTTTCTACGATGAGGTTTATCGAGATAAAGGTACTGACCTCGATGAAATCGGTTATCAGCGTTATAACAACAGTACCGTTAATGGTGGTGATGTTAAGCTTGGTGATTTTCCTGAGGATACTCGCGATAAGCACGGCCTTGATTCGCGCTTGCTAGACGCTTTCGTTCATAAAAGTTTTGATATCGGGCAAAATGGCGGCAGTTTTAGACTGGGCCGTCAGGTAATCAGTTGGGGGGAGAGCACTTTTTTCCCTGGTATAAACAGTCTGCAAAATCCCGCAGATGCCGTCGCTGCGCTAGCACCTGGAGCAGAGGTAAAGGAGATACTGTTGCCAGCTGGGGCTGCTCACTTTCAGATAAATCTGACTGAGAACCTGGCGACTGAACTTTATTATCAATATGAATGGGAAAGTACCGAGTTACCAGGTGTTGGCAGCTATTTCAGCTTTTCTGACATTACTGGCCCAGGTGCTGAAAGATTGTTAGCAATACCGGGCTCGCCCACACCGAGGACAAAAACCGAGAAGCCAGATGATGATGGCCAATGGGGAGCAGCTGCACGCTATTTTCTATCGAACGGAGATGAGCTTGCACTGTTTTACGTTAACTCTCATGCCAGAACGCCAATGGTAGTGATCCAAGACGATTTTAGTAGCTATCGACAAGTTTACTCCGATGATATCAGCGCGGTTGCAGCTAGTTTCTCTACTAATTTGGGTGAGGCCAGTGTGCTGGTAGACATGATGTACTCCTCTGATTATGTATTCGCTGAGGTTAACGCTCTGGGTATGCCTAATGGCGTTGCTAGAGGAGATTACTTCCAAACCAGTGTTAGTTATACGGATACTTACGGTCAGCAAAACCCCTTTGCTGATCAGGTGGTTATAATCGCTGAAATACTTTATGCCCACAATAGTGTGGGTAGCGATGAGTTGGAGGAGCCAGGCTACCTGGTAACTGATGATGCCTGGGCTTATGTCGCGCAATTGATATTCAACTATGAGAGTGTTCTACCGGGTGTGAATCTTGAGGTTCCAATATTCTTTCGTCATAACTTTAGCGGTGATTCCGCGGGCGTAAACGCCATTGACAACAATACCCGGCAGCTTTCAATTGGTCTCAATGCGTTTTATCTCAATAACTGGAAATTCAATATGACCTATGCCTCCTTTTTTGGAGGAAAGGAAAATCAATGGCTCAATGATCGCGATAATATTGCGATGAGTGTGAAGTATACCTTCTAACTGATGCTGACAACCTTGAGTGCAAAGAGGAATATAAGAATGAAACTGAAATTAATAAGCGGCTTGTTGATGCTAAGCATCGGAGCTACTGTAGTACAAGCAAAAGTATCTGATGAAGAAGCTGCAAAGCTGGGTAATGAGCTTACTGAGTTAGGTGGTGAGAAGGCCGGTAATGCCGAGGGCACGATACCCGAGTGGACCGGCAAGTGGTTAGGTTTGCCCCCCGGTCTGAAATACGATGGCCCCGGTGCAAAGCGCCCGAATCCCTATGAAAGTGAAAAGCCCCTGTTTTCCATTACGGCGGAAAATATTGACCAGCACAAGGATCACCTGAGTGTTGGTCAGGTTGCGATGTTTAACAATTATCCAAAAACCTTTCGAATGGATATCTATCCCTCTCATCGTGATTTTAGAATGAACAAGCTGGCGGCTGAGAGAACGAAATGGAATGCCTCGCATACCGAGCTGGCTAATGGTGTTGAGTCCTTAAAAAACTATACCGGTAGTGCTGCATTTCCGATACCACAGGGGCCAGAGGAAATGATGTGGAACACTCGTACCAACGCCTGTTCTCCGACCTATGGATATCGTTATGACAACTTCGGCGTATTTTCAAATGGTGATAGAGTCCAGGAGCAAAATGATATTATTCTGAGTTATCCCTACGCTAATTTCGCTAACCCAGTGGGGCAGACAGAAGAGACTACTGGCGATCGAATCGTCTTTAATTTTAGCGGTATTTTATTGCCAACACGGGACAAAGGACAGATTACTGCTGTTCAGGATCCGTTGGATTATGAGGCCAACAGCCGTAATGCCTGGCAGTATAATCCGGGTACACGACGAGTACGTAAGGCTCCCGCGATCGGATACGATAACCCCCACGGCCCTGGTGGTCTGATGACTATTGATGACCAAAAAGGTTTTAATGGAGCCTTTGATCGTTATAACTACAAGTTTCTGGGTAAAAAAGAAATTTACGTCCCTTACCATAACTACAGTATTAACGATCCAGCAAAAGGTGACTTGGATGATCGTCTCACTAAGTTTCATATCAAACCGGACTATATTCGTTGGGAATTGCATCGTGTCTGGGTGGTGGAGGCGAACCTAGCGGAAGGCAAACGCCACGCCTATAAAAAGCGTCGCTGGTATCTTGATGAAGACAGCTGGAATCCGGTAATGGCAGAGAATTATGATGGCCGTGGAAACCTGTGGCGTCTTGGTTTGTTACTCTCCGACTATCAATATGATATGGAGTGTTACATTAAGCATGTACAGGTATTTTATGACCTGCCGTCCGGGCATTACTCGATTAGCTTTATGACTTTAGCTCACGATGAGCCTGACTATACAATGGACTATCATGATAAGCCTTATTTCACGCCAGCTAATTTGCGTAAAAAGGCAAGACGCTAAGTAGTGCCCATCCAGAAACTGGTAGCTTTCGAAAATTTAATCCGGTCATAGCCAATGCAAATCTTGCTCCTAGGCCTTTTCAAGGCCTTTAAGTCGCAAGATTTGCATTGGCCATGACCTCTTTGTTTAGTTTATGGGTGGGCACTAAGTAGTTTCCCTCTCCCGCTTGCGCACCTAAAAAACGGGCATAAAGGAGAGGGTTAGGGAGAGGGAGTGTTTAATGCGGTAATGAAGGATTACTGGAGTTAATCGTCAGTATATCGCATTGGGCGTCATCCAAAAGTTTCTCTGCAGTGTTGCCAATAATTCGTCCCTTAATGCCAGTACGAGCAACGGTGCCAATGACTATAAGGTCGGCATCGAGTCGTTTAGCTTCGCAGAGAATGGCATCAACCGATGAGCCAACACATAGATGTACGTGATCCTCATCGGCATCACATTCTTTTGCGACAAATGCAGAGGTCAACGCAGTTTTCGGGACGGATTTGTTAGTCATGCCAGACCAGCAAGAAGGAATCATCAGGTCGTCATCTTCACTCGAAGAAGTCTTCTGATCGGGTACGCTAATGGCGTTGACAAAATGCACATCAGATTCAAAAGAGCGTGCGAGGTTATTGGCAATGCTAATCACGTTTTTATTGAGCTTCTGGTGTGCCTTATCTTCTGCCGCAAGGTTTATTGCCGCAAGTACTATTCTTTTTTCCCACTTGGTATTGTTGTGAATTAGCATTACGGGTAACGAGCAGTTTCTCAATAGCGTCCAATCAGACGTGTTTTCACTTCTTTGTGCCCGAGTGTGTGAAAAAGAGGGTTTAAAGACCATAAGACAGCCGCTTTTTTTTGTCGCTGAGATAATGGCATCACGCCAGTTCTTGTCCCAGACCTGTTGGCAGCTGACCTCAATGGATTCGTTTTTGGCTTTTAATGCCAGTTGATCCAGCCTTTCCAGAAAAATTTTCTCAACGCCAGCCTGGTCAAGATCTTCAGCACTGCCACAGATTTTTTCGAAACTTTGATCGATACACTGGAATAAGTGCAGCTTGCTATCGGTCATTTTAGCCGACTGAATGGCGCGTTCCAGCGCGGGTTGCTCCTCGGTGGTTGGGTCGATAACAACAAAATAACTATCTTTGGACATAGATGAAAACCTCTGAGCTCCGCGTTCTAAGCTGGATCAGGCACTGCCTGGGTCATGCGCCCCCTGCCTTGGTCTGGGGTAGGCGGCCATATGATACCTGTCTTAATGTCATGTGGCACCTATCTTTAACACTCAGCAGCAAGGTGACTATTTGCTGATGTGGTGATTTTTGATCTGTGGCAAAGAAAGTAACCTTTAAAAAAGTACGTGATATATCTTTGCCTGCTTTGAAGCGATTATCGCCTGGCAATCTTTTCAGTGAGTGCAACTCATCTATATGACTGTTTTAAATTATGGATGTTAAGGCGTAAGATATCCGCTGATTTGGAAGATGATTGCTGAGGAATATGCCTGTGACTATGTCATTACAAGAAGTGTCTGATCGTTTCGAAATTCAGGATTTGATCGTCGAATACTGCCATATTATTGATAAACAGTTGTTTGATCAGATTGATAGCGTATTTTGCGAAGACGCCTATATTGATTATTCCGTCATGGGAGGCCCGAAGGGAAACCTCGAGGAGATAAAGGAGTTTTTACGCCAGTCCTTGCCGATATTTAAAAACACCCAACATATGATCGCCAACTATCAAATAAAAATTGATGGTGATGAGGCTACTGGACGTATTATGTGTTTTAACCCGATGCAATTTGATATGGCCGATCGGAATGACCCCGTCTTTTTTCTCGGCTTGTGGTATGTCGATAAATATTTACGTACAGATAATGGCTGGCGAATAAAGGAGAGAGTGGAGGAGAAATCTTACGCCTTTAATACGCCTGATTTTATGAGTTTGTAGTAACTTGTCGGCTGATCTACCTTTTGATGGGTAGCGGCCTGGCTCTGCTTTTTTTCAGCAAGCCGCGCAGGGCTTTTTGGCGTTTGCGGCTATTGGAAATATAGGGTCGCAGTGCTTGTTGTTGGTGATGCAGCCATTCGTCAACGCCCCCGATAAGGCTAGCCATATCCTTGAGGCCGAGTTGGGTATAAAGAATATAGTCCTGGAAATCACGCTCCAGGTAAATGAGATCTCTTAACAATAATTGTACCGGGTCTTCCTTGTTTTTAATGTCTTTCAGCCAGGTTTGAAGGTTAAACTCAGTGATATCGCTGGTGTAGTCTTTATTTAATTGCCGGCTGTCTTTTGATAATTTTCGATAGTAGGTCTGAACTTCATGAAGTGGATTCTCTGCCAGTTTATCCTGTGTAAAGTTAAGCCAAGCACTAGTGATGACAACAAGTAAGATATTAAATAAAAGCACCACGATAAGCATAACATAGCGAACAGTGATCGCTTTGTTCACGGCATTAATGTGATCTAAAGTCTCCTCCTCATCCGCCATTACCGGCTCCCGGGTTTGCAACCTCAAGATTTCTTATTTGCTCCATTCTTTGCTTACTGATCTTTTGTGCGTCTTTTAGTCGTTTATTATATTGTTTTGTCCA
>JAUXDF010000315.1 GCA_030618505.1 Spongiibacteraceae bacterium
CTGCGGGCATCTCCATGCTGAAGACAATGGCAGGTTTGTCAGTATTGAGGATGGCGGTTTCAACCAGGTTCATGGCAAAGGTGGTTTTACCCATTGAAGGTCTGGCGGCGACGATGACCAGATCGGACTTTTGTAGCCCTGAGGTCATGTCGTCCAGTTCGGTAAAGCCGGTGCTTATGCCGGTGATTGCTGAATCGCTGTTAAATAGCTCGTCAATTTTATCAACAGCACCTTTGAGAATGGGGTTGATCTCCTGCGGGCCGCCGCTTTTTGGGCGATCCTCGCCAATCTGCATAATGCGCCGTTCGGCTTCATCAAGCAGTTCATCGCTGCCGCGCCCCTCGGGGTTAAAGCTAAGTTCGGCAATATCGTTGGCGGTGGCTATCAGTCGACGGGTAGTGGCGCGTTCACGCACTATGCTGGCATAGGCGCGGATGTTGGCGGCGCTAGGGGTGTTTTGGGCAAGCGAGGCGAGATAGGCCAAGCCTCCAATGTTTTCCAGCTCCTGGTGGTTGTTGAGTGTTTCCGAGAGTGTGACGATATCCAGAGGTTCACTTTTTTCGCTCAGCTCGGCCATGACCTGGAAGATCAGTCGGTGATCGCTGCGGTAGAAATCCTCTGGTGCCAGCAGTTCAGCGATATTGTCCCAGTTACCGTTAGCGATCATCAGGCCGCCAAGCACAGCCTGTTCGGCTTCGATGGAGTTGGGTGGGATCTTGAGATCTTCGAGTTCGATATCTTCTGGGAACGCGAAATCGTCTATAAAGCTGGAATCACTCATTAAGCATCAATTGCCGGATAATAATTTAACGGGGGGCTATTATTGTCTGGCTGGACTTGCTTTTGAAGGGGGGATCGGAAATTTCATCAATTATATTGATGGAGAGGGGCGTTCGCGCCCTGAGTTGCCGAATATTGCCAGCCCGATAAGAGCGTTGGTGAAGTCGAGGGAGTATTCCCGGACTTCACCGAACTTTATTCAGCTTGTGCGATAAGGTGGTTACTTCCCTATTCAGGAATAATCGCAAGCTTTACAGTCTGGGTGACATCGCTATGTAGTTGAATGGCAACTTGGAAGTCACCGCATTCACGAATAGCGCCTTCAGGCAAGCGAACTTCGCTTTTGTTGATGGCAACGCCGGCGGCGCTGATGGCTTCAGCGATATCGCGGGTGCCAATAGAGCCAAACAGTTTGCCTTCGTCGCCAGAGTTAGCGGCGATGGTGACAGACAGTTCTGCCAGTTTTTCGGCGCGTGCTTCTGCAGTAGCTTTCTTCTCGGCAGCGGCTTTCTCAAGCCCCGCGCGACGTACTTCAAACTCTTCAACATTACCCTTGGTTGCCGGAACGGCTTTACCGTAGGGGATTAAAAAGTTGCGGCCAAAGCCGGATTTAACGGCGACCTGATCACCCAGGTTGCCTAATTTACCGACTTTCTCAAGCAAAATAACGTTCATGGTGCTTACCCTCTGATTCTCACAATCCCGTAAATGTCGGGAGATGTATTCCTGTTAATCTTTGCTTGCATCTTGTCGTTGCAGTCGCTGACGGTAATCAAGCAAACTATCGACCAGTGCAAGGATCACGACAAATATTTTCATCGCATCAACAACTAGTAGCAGTACATAAAAGAGTATCAGCCAGTTGTTGTTTAGCTTTTTTATCGCAGCCACACCATGGATCAACGCAATACCACATATGAGTAGCGGTACTGCGGCGATAGCGGCCCAAACGGTGTAGCCACCACCGCTAGCGGTAAAACCAACTATTACTGCCAGAATTACCAGAGCCTCGGTGGGCTTCATTTTCAGCCCGTGGAATTCTTTTTGGAATCCTCCGGGGTTGTATAACTGCGCCTGCCACCATCGAGCTACAATGGAGCAGATTGCCGTTGTTATTGCTTGTATAAAACCAAAAATACCAGCAACAAAGACTTCGTTCACTTGCAGTGCTGCAAGCGCTGTAGCTTGCTGATGCCCCTGGCTTTGTAACTCATCTTGTATTCCCGCCATCAGCTCGCTGTAGGCAGTGACAAAGAAGCCAAGATAATCACCTGCCAGTGTCAGCAATAATACGCTGGTGATCAGGCCGCTGATGGCGGCAGTTAAAAGCGCTGCTCGCCAGGAACCTGTCCAACGTAAAAAAGCCGCTGCGACGGTGGTGCCAAGCAGTGTTGCCAAAGGCATTACTTCGTGGAACCACATCAATGCCGCTGCTGGCAGGGCGGCCCATAGCATTAGTATGACGCCTTCCCTGACACCCTTGCTGAGGGTGATCAGGCCAATAGCGGCGGCACCAATCCAGTAAAAATAGACGGTACTAATACTGAGTACCGCTACCAGCAGGGCTTGGCTACGTCCACGGACGATAAATTCTGCCAAAGGGCGCATAGCTTGCCAGTTCTTCTGTTCAGGTGCTTATTCGTGTTGGTCTGTATAGGGCAGCAAAGCGATGTAGCGAGCGCGTTTGATGGCGGTAGCCAGCTGGCGCTGATACTTGGCTTTAGTGCCGGTAATACGACTTGGAACAATCTTGCCGGTTTCTGATACGTAGGCTTTCAAGGTGTCCAGATCTTTATAATCAATCTGTTTAACGCCTTCGGCGGTAAAACGACAGAACTTGCGGCGGCGAAAAAAACGAGCCATGGTAAACTCCTTACCTGTATTGAGTCGTGTACATTACGCTGAATGTACATTGAGTCTGTGTGCTTAATAGTGCCAGTTGAGTAGCAGGAAGCTTATTCAGCTCCACCCTCTTCAGAAGGCGCTGCTGTTTTTTCCTCGGCTGGTGCTGGTGCTGCTGCTGTTTCGCCACCTTCGGCGGGTGCAGGTGCTTCAGCTCTTGGGGCGCGTTTTTCGCGATCAGGGCTGCCGCGACGCTCACGACTCTCTTTTTCAGCTTTTAGGATGGGCGACTCTTCGGTAACTGCTTCGTCGCAACGAAGGATCATGTTACGGAGCACTGCATCGTTATAGCGGAAATTGTTGCTCAACTCATCATGCGCTTCCTGAGTCATTTCGACGTTCATGAGCACGTAATGAGCTTTGTGAATTTTATTGATGGGGTATGCGAGTTGGCGGCGGCCCCAATCTTCAAGGCGGTGTATCTTGCCGTTATCAGCTTCGATCGCTTTGGTATAGCGCTCGACCATTGCCGGGACTTGCTCGCTTTGATCCGGGTGGACCATGAATATTACTTCGTAATGACGCATTTATAGCTCCTTACGGGTTAAAGTCTTTCGGATCATGCCGATAAGACAAGGAGAAAACGGGTGTTTCCGTGGACGGCGCATTCTAGAGGAGCTGCCTGTCAGATGCAAGCATAAATCGATTGAATTACGAGCATGTCTTTGCTTGTGTTGCTGATGCCCTTTTATTGACGTTGACGTAGCGCCTCAAATAGACAAATGCCGGTGGCGACGGAGACATTTAAGCTACTGACGGCACCTTTCATGGGAATGTTAACCAGAAAATCACAGTGCTCCCGGGTTAGTCGGCGCATGCCCGTTCCCTCCGCGCCCATTATAATCGCCAGAGGTGGTGTTAGGTCTGCCGCAAATATGGATTGACCGGCTTCACCGGCAGCCCCCATCAGCCAAATGCCCTTGCTCTGCAGTTGTTTAAGAAACTGAGCCAGGTTGGTAACGGTGATCAGGGGGATAAACTCCGCCGCTCCACAGGCCACTTTGCGAACCGTTGCGTTGAGCCCGACCGCTTTATGCTTGGGAATGATAATGGCATCCACCCCGGCGGCCTCCGCCGAGCGCATGCAGGCGCCAAGGTTGTGGGGGTCTGTGACGTTATCGAGAATCAGTAGCAAGGGTGTGTGATCGAGATTGTCCAGCAGGTCAAACAACTCATTTTTCGACAGGCTGTGGCTGGGGCTGCACCAGGCGGCGACCCCCTGGTGATTGCCTTCATGCTGTTCGTCCATTTGCTGCTTTGACAGTGCTTCGGTGCTGATATGTGCTGATTGGGCTTGATCCAGCAATTTTGTTAGTCGCTGGTCATTACGTTCTTGCTGATATTGCAGTTTTTTTACTCGCCGAGGGTGACGCTGCAATAGTGCTTCAACGGCGTGAATGCCATAGACAGATTCCAGGGTGGTCAAGATGATTCCTTGTGTTTGGTCGCTTTAACTTTGGTTGCAGCAGTTTTTAATGTCGAGAACCAAGTTTACCGGGCTTTTTTGAGGACCTTTTTTTGCCAGAGCGTTTTTTTCGTTTTTTAGGCTTTTCATCACCGCTCTCGGCACCCTTCATCTGCAGATCAATTTTGCGTTCATCAAGATCTACGCGGCTAACTTGTACTTCAACAGCATCGCCAA
>JAUXDF010000181.1 GCA_030618505.1 Spongiibacteraceae bacterium
AAAGCGGCGACAGAGGAAGATTGGCAAACAGAATATCTGGCGCCGATCTTGTCCATCCGGGTGTTGGCCGGTCTTGATGAGGCGATTGAGCATATCAACACTTACAGCTCACAGCATACCGATTCCATTATTACGGAAAACTACAGTCGCTCACGGCGTTTTTTGCGTGAGGTGGACTCCAGTTCAGTGATGATCAATACCTCCACCCGTTTTGCCGATGGTTTTGAATACGGCCTGGGTGCCGAGATTGGTATTTCCACCGATAAAATCCATGCCCGCGGGCCGGTGGGATTGGAAGGGCTGACTTCTGAAAAATATGTGGTTTTGGGTGATGGGCACGTTAGAAACTAAGAACAGAAATTAAGAGCAGGCCTTGAAAAAACCAAACAACGATAAAACATGCGAAAGATGATTGCGGTATTTGGTGGCACCTTTGACCCCGTTCATTTTGGTCACCTGCGTGTTGCCCTTGAGCTGAAAGAGCAGCTGGCACTGGATCGCTTGCATTTGTTGCCCTGCCATCACCCTCCCCATCGCGCGGCACCTGAAACCGAGAGTGCCCATCGCCTGGCGATGGTGAAATTGGCGGTGGCGGGGGATGCAGCGCTCTGGGTGGATGATCGCGAACTTAAACAACAAGGCCCTTCTTATACCGTCAAGACCCTGGAGTCTTTGCGAGAGGAGATTGGCAAGGATAGTGCCTTGTGTCTGGCCATGGGGGCGGATGCTTTTTTGGCCATCGATAGCTGGCATCGTTGGCAGGAGATATTGGATCTAGCCCATATCGTGGTAATGACCCGACCGGGTTGGCAGATGCCGGGCGCTGATTTGACGGCAAGCGGTACGAGCAGCGTTGCCAGCGATTTGTTAAAAACACATGGAGTTGCCAATGTTGAACAGCTGCGGCAGCAGGCGGCGGGGAACATTCTGCCTATGGAAGTAACCGCCCTGGAAATTTCAGCGACACAAATTCGCCGCTTAATCGCAACAGGCCACTCCGCCCGTTTTCTGTTGCCGGATGCGGTTTTGCAATATATTCGTCAACATAAGCTATATACTCCTGTTGACTGCTGATGATTGTTAAATACTAAACGAGGTAAAGTTCCAAGCAGATGAAATCAGAACAATTGAAAGAACTGGCTATTAAAGCCCTGGAAGAGTTAAAAGCCGTGGATATTGTGACACTTGATGTCCGCGAGCTAACCGATGTCACCGACTATATGGTGATCGCCACCGGCACATCTAACCGTCATGTTAAATCCCTGGCGGATAATGTTTCGGTGGAGGCTAAAAAGCAACAGATGCCGCCCCTGAGCATGGAAGGTGAAAATGGTGCTGAATGGATGCTGGTGGATTTTGGCGATGTAATTGTTCATATCATGTTGCCGGCAACACGTATTTTTTACGATCTGGAAAAACTGTGGTCCGAGCCGAATGATACTTAGTTAAGCAGAACTTCGCCGGTTTTACCCCCTCTCCCGCTTGCGGGAGCACCTAAAACAGGGTGTAAAAGGGTTGGAGTAATGGGGTAAGGTAAGGTTGTAGACCTTATTATTAGCCACCCCTCATCCCAGCCTTCTCCCTAGGGAGAAGGAGCTAAAAGCAATGACCTAAGCCACTCTGGCCCGAGCCCTTTGCTGCGGATAACGAAGTCGACAGCCAAGCCGACAAACAATAAGAGAAAACGCTAAATGCGGATCAAACTGATCGCCGTGGGCAGTAAAATGCCCGCCTGGGTTGAGGACGGTTACCGTGAATACAGTAAGCGCCTGCCCAAGGATTTTTCCCTGGAGTTGGTTGAAATTACGATGAGCAAGCGGGGTAAAAATGTTGATCTACAGCGAGCGATTCGCAAAGAGGGTGAATTGATGTTGGCGGCAATACCCGCTAATGATCATGTCGTCAGTCTTGAGGTTACCGGCAAAGCCTGGAGTACCGAGGACTTGGCTGCACAGGCAGATCGTTGGCGCATGGAAGGTAATAATATCAGTTTGTTAGTGGGTGGCCCCGATGGGCTTGCAGAGCAATGCCAGCAGCGCGCCCTACAACGCTGGTCCTTGTCGCCACTGACGCTGCCCCACCCATTAGTGCGAGTATTATTGGCCGAACAGTTGTATCGTGCCTGGTCCATCCTCCATAATCACCCTTACCACCGTTAACTGACTGCCTCTGATGCCTGCGTCTATCCTTAAAGATACTTTTTTAGAAAGTCGCATCTACTTCGGCAGGCTGCTACTTGCCTCCGTTATTATTCTCTCCCTGCTCGGGGTGCTGGTGGGGCGTTATAGCTATCTGCAAATTACCCAGCACGATATTTATAAAACTCAATCGGATCGCAACCGAGTACATGTTCAGTCCGTACCTCCCACGCGAGGTTTGATTTATGATCGTTATGGCAAATTGCTGGCAGAAAATCAGCCTAGCTATACCCTCACTCTGGTTAAGGAGCGGGTTAAGGATTTGCCGCAATCGCTGAGTTTATTGCAAGCCTTGCTGACGGTCAGTGATGCTGAAATAGAAAAATTCAACAAACGTCAGCGTAGTCGTCGCCCCTTTGAAGGGGTGCCACTGCGCTTTCGATTAAGCGAAGAAGAAATTGCCCTGCTGGCGGTCAATCGTTATCGCCTGCCCGGCGTTGAAGTCAAAGCAGAATTGGTGAGAAACTATCCCTACGGTGAACTGTTTGCTCATACGGTGGGTTATGTGGGCCGTATTAATGAGCGAGAACAAAAGAGAATCGATCCGGTTAATTACGCCGGCAGCCACCATATTGGCAAAATAGGTCTGGAAAAAAAATACCAGGAACTACTGCATGGGCAGGTCGGTTTTGAAAATGTCGAGACCGATGCCCGTGGTCGGGTATTGCGCGTGCTGGAGCGCACAGATCCGGTGCCGGGGGCAGATATTCAGCTGTTTATCGACAGCAAAGTGCAGGAAGTCGCCTACAGTGCGCTGCTCGGAGCGGATGGCCACTCGCGGGGCTCCTTAGTAGCCATTGACCCGAAAACCGGCGGGGTAATTGCGATTGTTTCAACCCCCAGTTTTAATCCCAACTATTTTGTGAATGGCATCAGTAATAAGAATTATTCTGCCCTGCGTGACTCTCTCGACCTGCCGCTGTTTAATCGTTCGCTACAGGGGCAATATCCACCCGGTTCTACAGTAAAGCCCATTTTTGGTTTGGCGGGTTTGGACTATGGCACGATTACCCCGCAGAGTGTTATTTATGATCCGGGCTGGTATCGACTACCCAATGATGAGCGCCGTTATCGTGACTGGACCTGGGCGGTGCGCCGTGGTGGTCATGGCAAAAAGGTGGATCTGCACCAGGCAATTGTGGAATCCTGCGATACCTATTTTTACGATCTGGCCTACAAACTCGGCATTGATAATATCCACGAATTTGGCAGCAAATTTGGTTTGGGTAAGCTCAGCCATATTGATTTAACCAGCGAAAGTAAAGGTTTGTTGCCCTCAAGGCAGTGGAAACGTGACAACTATCGCAGCCCCTGGTTTCCCGGAGAAACCCTCAGTCTGGGGATTGGTCAAGGGTATATGCTGACTACGCCGCTGCAATTAGCAATATCGACGGCGACGATTGCCAGTCGCGGGATTCGCATGCAGCCGAGGGTATTAAAAAGCATAAATGGCGAAGAGCAGGAGCCAGTGGTTGCTGAAGTGATAGAGTTGCAAGATGAGCAAAGCTGGCAAGTCACCATTGATGGCATGCGCGATGTAATACATTCTATCAAGGGCACTGCCAGAAGAATCGGCAAGGGTGCCCAGTATAAAATGGCAGGTAAAACCGGTACCGCCCAGGTGGTTGGCATTAAGCAGGGTGAAAAGTATGATGAGGAAATGGTGGCGATACGCAACCGTGATCATGCCCTGTTTGTGGGTTTTGCGCCACTTGAGAACCCTCAGATTGCTATTGCGGTGATTGTTGAGAATGCGGGTCATGGTGGCTCAAAGGCTGCTCCCATTGCCCGCAAAGTGTTTGATGCTTATCTTTTGCCGCGGCTTGCTAAGGACGAGAAGAAATGAAAGACCCAGCGACAAAGAATATAATAAGTAGCAAGCGTAGGATGTGCCGTGGACAGTAAAGACTTTATTCGACAGATGCCTTTGCATGCTGGCTCGTTGGTAGCGGGGCCAACTTTTTGGCAGCGCATTCATATCGATGTGCCGCTGATGTTGCTGTTGCTGATGCTGACCGCCTATGGGTTAATCGTGCTGTTCAGTGCCAGCGGCCAGCAATGGTCAACCCTCTACCGCCAGGGGACTTTTTTTGCGATTGCCTATGCTGGGATGTTAATTATCGCCCAGATCAAAATGCAAATGCTGCGTCGCTGGGCGCCATGGTTGTTCCTGATTGGTGTCTGCATGTTGATTGCCATACCCTTTTTTGGCACCGGCGCAAAGGGTGCCAAGCGCTGGTTAAGTATTGCCGGTTTACCCCGATTTCAACCCTCTGAAATCATGAAGCTGGTGGTGCCTATGGCCGTGGCCTGGTATCTGGCCCACCGGACTTTACCTCCGCGTTTTAAGTACGTATGCATCGCCATGATACTGATCTTTCTACCGGCGGGGCTCATTGCCATCCAGCCCGATTTGGGTACCGCTATTTTGATTGCCTCCTCCGGGTTGTTTGTCTTGTTGCTCGCAGGCCTTAGCTGGCGTTATGTACTTGCTGCATTGACCCTGCTGGGTGCCAGCGCCTATCCGGTGTGGGTGTACATGCTGCATGACTATCAAAAAGGCCGCATACTGACGCTGATCAACCCGGAAAGTGACAAGCTTGGCTCGGGGTGGAATATTATGCAGTCCAAGACCGCCATTGGCTCCGGCGGCTTGGAAGGAAAAGGCTGGCTTGAGGGTACGCAGTCACAACTGAATTTTCTGCCAGAAAGCCATACCGATTTTATTATCGCCGTGCTGGCCGAGGAATTTGGTTTAGTGGGTGTATTGATATTATTGGCGATCTATCTTTGTATTATTGCTCGTGGTTTGATGATTGGCCTGCAAGCCCAGGATAGTTTTAATCGCTTGGTAGCTGGCAGTATTACCCTGACCTTTTTTGTCTATGTGTTTGTTAATATGGGCATGGTGTCGGGTTTATTGCCCGTGGTGGGGGTTCCTTTACCCTTAGTGAGTCAGGGCGGAACCTCCATTGTGACCTTGATGGCAGGTTTTGGTATATTGATGGCGATCAGTACCGAGAGTAAGCGTATTACGCGATAGTGGCTCGATGGTTATATTGTTGGGTATTGTTAACTTGTAGCCGTGATCAGTGCGACCCACGTAGTGTTTTGGTCGAGAGCTTGCGAAATCAAGGGGGGTTAGCGGTGTTCTAGCCCAATAACATTGTAGACATACAACAAAAAAACAAACAACACGGATTGAAGGAGGGCTGCCAAGCAGTCGGTAGAAAATTGATGAAAAAAATCGTAGCTGTTTTACTGGCATTAATTGCCACTGTTAGTTTCAACTTTGCAAACGCTGGTGATTACAGCCAGCGTGATGATGTTAATCAATTTATTGAACGCATGGTCAGCGAGCATAAATTTGATCGCAGTTATTTGCAGGCGCTGTTTGCCCAGGCGGAAAAAAAGCAATCGATTATCGATGCGATATCCCGCCCAGCGGAAAAAACATTGCAGTGGCATCAATACCGCAAAATCTTCCTCAAACCACGACGCACCAAACAGGGTGCTGCCTTTTTTCAGCAATACCACGATACGCTGCTACGGGCAGAGAAGGTTTATGGTGTTGATCCACTGATCATCGTGGCTATTCTTGGCGTCGAAACACGTTATGGCGCTTTGCGTGGCAGTTACCGGGTGATTGACTCCTTAAGTACGCTGGGTTTTGACTACCCACCACGTGGAAAATTCTTTCGCAAACAGCTCGAGGAGTATCTGTTGATGGTGCGTGAGCAAAAATTTGATGCCGCTGAACTGCAGGGCTCCTACGCCGGAGCGATGGGGTATGGGCAGTTTATCCCCAGTAGCTATCGTAGTTTTGCGATCGATTTTGATGATGATGGCGTGGTCGATATCTGGGACAATCCGGTGGATGCGATCGGTAGTGTTGCCAACTACTTTAGTGTTCATCATTGGCAAAGCGGTGCGGCGATTACCGGCCGGGCAAGAGTCAGCAAGGATCGCGATCATTCCGTGATTACAAAATCCCTGAAGCCAAAGTTAAGCCTGGCTGAGCTTGCCGCCAAGGGTTATCACTCTGTTGAACCTTTTGATAGCAGCGAAAAAGCCACCGTGATGCAGCTGCAAGCGGAAAAAGGCGAAGAATTCTGGCTGGGATTAAAGAACTTCTATGTCATTACTCGCTATAATCATAGTCATCTTTACGCGATGGCTGTTTATCAGTTAAGTCGGGAAATTGAAAAAAGTGTGGTTAACTTGCCCGCCAAAGGGCAATAAAAAATTAACGTAGCTATTCAGCATAATGAAACAAACATTCTGAACTCACCATTTTCGTCATCCCCGAAGTGTTTTGTCGGGGATCCAGATTTCTGAAAACTGGATTCCGGCTAAAAGACTGCCGGAATGACGAACTTTGTGCCTTTTCTGAACTTATAAATTAACGAGAAAAAGCACGACAAATTAGACAATAATAGAGGCGATTTTTATTTTGGTTGTACCCCTTAAATTACAATGTATCTGTGTGTTGTCTTTGTTGCTGGCAGGCTGTGCCAG
>JAUXDF010000210.1 GCA_030618505.1 Spongiibacteraceae bacterium
TTTTTGTCGTCTTCCCTGCGAAGGCAGGGATCCAGTAAGTGTATGAATTCTCTGGATTCCTGCCTTCGCAGGAATGACGGCAAAAGGAAAAGCATGTTATTTCTGGATGGGCACTAACTAATCCGCCAATCCATCTTTGATTAATCCCTCACGCAGATATTGCCTCAACTGATCCTTGTCATGCGATACCAGCAGCTTCACCTGATCGTCTGACTGATATAACCCGATCAGCGCCCTAATCTGATCAGCAAGCTGTTGGCCATTTTCGTTCGCGACCCAGTTAGCCAGGAGGGGTTTTGATTTTTGTCGCAAGATATTATCCATATCCCAAACGATATCTCCGACAAACAGCACTTCCTCACCACTGCGCAACTTAACAAACAGCATCTGACTACCCGGTGTGTGCCCCGGCGAGCGAATAACCACGATGCCTGGTGCCAGCACTGAATACGGCTCATCAGGCAGCAGAGAAATATCCTGCATCACCGGTGGGTAATCCATCAGCACGGCAGCGGCACTAGTAAGCTGCTCCTTATTAGCCCGCACCTTTGGTAGCAGTTCTGCAAGATAGGGTGATTTAACCAAACCACCAATATGATCAAAATGCTCGTGGGTCAACACGATCAGCGACGCTTTTTTCATTGCCTGCTGCATCTGATCATAACGCTGCGGGTAAAACTCGGTTGTCAGAGGTTTGTTCTCCCGGTGCAAGTCTATATCGTGTACCGGGTCGATAATGACGGTTTTATTGCCGTAATCGATCTCAAAAACGCGAAACTGAAAAGGGTAACTTTGCGAGGCACAACCGGCAATCACCAGACAGGAGGGGAAATCACCCTCGGCCACCAGCAAACTGTTAATCGATTGAGGCAAGGTGTTTTGCGGCGCGGAGGCCAGTTCACGCACCTGCCGCATATCCAGGACATAATTCGACTCGACTGGAAGACGATCATAGAGAACAGAGATCGCCGCCAGTAGCAGAACTACCAGCACAACGACAAGGGCAACAACGCTCTTTTTTCTCTTCATGCCCTTTTCCCTTTTATGCTCATTGCCACTGCAGAATCAATCAATGTGCCTCAAACAGCTGCACACTATAGCCGGTATCAACCGCCTCCTGCAGCGCCCGATCAGCCTTTACGTGTTCCTTGTTAATTAGAAACTTGTCAGCAATCATTTTCCGTTTTTCAATACTGATATCGTAAAAATCCCCTCGCAGTAAATAAAGCTGGCAAAGCTGCTCGGCACCAAACAAATCCCTAAAGTTGATATAGACAATAAAAGGCACCATCTCATCAGCGGCAAAGCCGTCGATCTTTTTACGTGATTTAGCGTTTACAGAAAAAACATACATCAAAAACACCTTTAATTAGTGCCCATCCAGAAATTAGGCAAAGAGATTCTGGCCAACGCAAATCTTGCGACTTAAAGGCCTTGAAAAGGCCTAGGAGCTAGATTTGCGTTGGCCAGGAGCGGACTTGATTTTCGAAAACTTCCGGTTTCTGGATAGGCACTAACTAGCACCCATCCAGAAATAAGATGCTTTTCCTTCTGCCGTCATTCCTGCGAAGGCAGGAATCCAGAGGATTCATACACTTACTGGATCCCTGCCTTCGCAGGGAAGACGACAAAAACGGTTTCTGGTTAGGCACTAACTAGCACCGTTCGGAGCTGCTTGGGGTTGAACGACGCTTTCCGAGCACACTGAAATAACAGACATAAAAAAGCCGAGCTCCATGCTCGGCTTTTTCGATATTGACAGTCCATGTCGAACCCGGTTCCGTGTGAGTTATGTACCTTCCTAGTACGTGGGATTAAGTATGGCAGGTTCAGGAAATAATAAAATGCGACATAGCTGTTACCTTGTGTAGGATATATCCTACGAGCCTAGTTGCTATGGCTTAGCTAATTGAGAAACCCTGTATTTCAAGGGGTTTACAGTTTTCCCCTATTACTGAATCAACTTTAGCGAGCCGGGGCCCTTGATGAAGCGCTGCTTCAACTTGCGTTACGCTTTTTTCATCGCCATAGAGTAATGTTTCCACTCGGCCATCAGGCAGATTTTTTGCCCAGCCTTGTACCTGGGCTTTTTCGGCTTGTTCGCGTACAAAGGCCCTAAACCATACCCCTTGTACGCGGCCGGAAACATAAATATGTCTGCAAATGGTAGTCATCGCCGTGGCCTGTGAAGCTGTCGGAATATAGGTGGTTTTTTCTTGCCTGTACTGATTTGCTCTTTTCAAGGATAATTGCCGTCCAAGAGTATATTCACCTGATTCTGGCCTTATTGAAAAGAGTAGAGAGTAAGTATGAGTGACATCAGTATTTATCACAATCCGCGTTGTTCCAAGTCCCGCCAAACCCTGCAGATCCTGGAGAATAACAACATTACTCCCGAGATTGTACTTTATCTGGATACACCGCCAAGCGCGGATGAGCTCAAGGCCTTGCTGGGCAAACTGGGGATTGAGGCGCGGAATTTGTTAAGAAAGGGTGAGGATGCTTACAAAGAAAACAAGCTGAAGGATAGTTCACTGACACAGGATCAGCTGATCGCGGCAATGGTTAAATTCCCCAAACTGATCGAACGACCCATTGTGGTAAAAGGTGCCAAGGCAGTGTTGGGACGCCCACCGGAAAATGTGCTGGAGCTTATCTAAAAACCACAATATATGGATGCAGAGCCGAATAGCACTTAGTTAGTGCCCATCCAGAAATAAGACAAAGAGGTCCTGGTCAACGCAAATCTTGCGACTTAAAGGCCTTGAAAAGGCCTAGGAGCTAGATTTGCGTTGGCCAGGAGCGGACTTAATTTTCGAAAACTTCCGGTTTCTGGATAGGCACTAGCTACTTGAGCGGTCTAGTTCGAGTTCCACCAGTCGTGCCGCTGCCTGCTCCATTTGTTCATTTACTGCCGCTATTTGACGCTACTGATGCGCAGGTCAAGTTGTGGCAGTTTTTGACCTTTACTTACCCTTCCTCTTGCGCACAAAATCTCGGTAATTTCTTCAGTGTTGTAGGGTTATAGCGAGAGCTGAAAAATGCGGTATTGCGTTGACTTTTAATTGAGTTAGATATGATCTCGAATCGATCAAAACTTTGTTGGTTAGCAGTACAAATTGGTTGATTTGGGGAGTATTGTTGTAGGTGGATCTTGTTGGTTTATTTGATCTTCTCGCTGTGGCCTTCTCCCCGGCAATCAGATAACAAGATTTTAAAAAGATCAGGAAAGTGTTTTGGCGTTTTGCCGGGCATTGTGTTCTCTGGAGTTGATAACAAAAAATATTAAGGATAGAACTATGCATAAACTACCGGGGACTGATTCGGTTTATCTCTCTGCAGAGGGGACGAATTCACATTTTCATACCGGCGCTGTGGTGGTTGTAGATCCCGCGGGGGTGAAGGGGTTTAGCCATAAAAAATTACTAAGCACGCTAGAAGAGAGAATTTCCCGTGTACCTAAATTGTCTTGGCGCTTGCGGCAGGTTCCCTTTGGCGTCGATAGGCCTTATTGGGAAGAAGGCGTTCCCTGTAATATTGACGAGCATATTCATCGAGTTTCACTGCCCTCTCCCGGGGGCGAGAAGGAGTTGGCTAAATTGGTCGGTGAGTTGAATAGCCGGCAACTTGATCGCAGTCGACCTCTGTGGGAGATATGGTATATAGAGGGCTTAAAGGGCAAGCGTGTTGGCCTTTTGATGAAGATGCATCACTGTCTTTTTGATGGGGTTTCTGGTGCCGGTTTAGGGGAGTTGTTGGCCGACCTGGAGCCAAATCCGCCAGCGCAGACATCAGAGGCGGGTATTCCAGACATCGATACAGGACGACCATATTCCGATCTTGAGCTGTATGCACGTGGTTGTTATTCCTTATTGGGGATGCCCTACAAGGTTGCTAAGTCATTGTCTGGTGCGGGTTGGCAGAGTCTGGCTAAGGTATCCCGAAAAAGAAAAGTAAAACACTTGGTCCGCAAAAATAAAACACCTCGAGCTAGCTTTAATGGCCACTTAGGTTCAAGTCGTGATACCGTTTTTGCCAGCGTATCACTGACTACGATAAAGAAAATAAAGAAACATTTTGATGTTACCGTCAATGATGTGGTGTTGGCTTTGTGTAGTTCGGCGATTAGGCGTTATCTGCTGGCACAGGGTAATTTACCCGAAAATTCCTTGGTTGCCGGAGTGCCGGTCTCAACTCGCGACAGCGGCGATAAAAGCCTGGACAACCAGGTTGATATTGTATTTGTTGAGATTGAAACCCAGCGAGATAACCCGCTTCAGTGTCTGATGGCAATTCATGAAAATACTAAAAATGCCAAAGAGGTGGCGGCTGTATTGGGGTCTTCTGGTGTAGGGGGGTTTGCGGATGCCGTTCCTCCCGCTGCCGTTGAATTACTTGGCTGGGTGTTTGATACCGCAAAGCTGGAGAATGTCCTTCCCTTGGTGAGTAACACGGTTATATCCAATGTTCCTGGCCCTCCTATTCCACTTTATGTTTGCGGGGGAAAAGTCGAAGCGCTGTATCCCTTAGCCCCCGTGTTGATGGGGTCAGGTTTTAATATCACAGTGATGAGTTATGTGGATAAGATTAATTTTGGTTTTATGCTTGATCCACATTTGGTTCCCGACCCCTGGTTTCTTGCTCAAGGATTGAGTGTGGCTTTGGATGATCTGGAAGCTGCAATGTTAAAAGATAAGGCTGAAACTAAGCCTAAACCTAAGAAACAAGCTTGATAATTGTTAATCAACTTTTGAGGTGCTAATTTATGATTGATGGCTACGTACATCCGGAGTTTAGCCAAGTGAGTATGACACTCACTCGGCAGTTGGAAAAAGCAATCGGTGGTGCTGCTGTGGCTGTTTATCATCGGGGAAAATGTGTTGTTGATATTTGGGGCGGACACAGAAATGCAGAGGGTGCCCCTTGGGAGGAGGGTACGCTGGCGCAGAGTTTTTCAACGACCAAGGGGGTGGCCTCTACGGTCGTCCATATTCTTGCCGACCGTGGTCTATTGGACTACGACGAGCCTGTGTGCAGTTACTGGCCTGAGTTTGCCCAAGCGGGTAAGGAACGTATTACTCTAAGAGAAGTGATGGCGCATCAGTCCGGCTTGTACCATGTCAGGCAGATGGTTGATCATGCCGAGCGTATGCTGGACTGGGATTATATGATAAAGGCGATTGAGAAATCTCCGCCTGCCCATGAGCCGGGTACGAGGATGGGCTATCACGGCTTGACCTATGGTTATCTGGTTGGTGAGATTATAGAGCGGGTGACTGGTGAAAAGCTGGCCAGGGTGATTGAAAAGGAACTGGTTAAACCACTGAAGCTTGATGGGGTTTATATCGGCGCAACCGATTTGGCCTTATTGCGTACTGCTCAGTTGATTGGTCCTCAGGGTGGTCGGCGGACAGGTCTGGAGATTGGCCAGTCATTGAGAGCTCCTGCGATGTGGCTGCAAGGTGTTCTGGATCGTATTGGAGTAGATATTGAGTTTGCCTCTGCGCTTGATGTGATGCCACGTGGTATCAGTGCGATTGATTTTTCCTCTGAAGAGCTGCTACGTACGTCGAGCCCTTCCATTAACGGCCTTTTTACCGCTCGCTCGCTGGCCCGAGTATATGCCATGCTGGCGGGGCGAGGGGAGCTTGAGGGGCAGCGTTTGATTTCACGTCAGTGCTTTGATCGTGCCACTGAGATTCAACACCCCCCTACAGGTGGTTCCTGGATACCCTTTGATTTGAATTGGCGGCTTGGCTGGCATCGTATTGGTACATCAAGAGGCTTGTTGCCTGAAGCCTTTGGACATTTCGGTTTTGGCGGCAGTGGAGCTTGGGCAGATCCTTCACGCGAGCTTTCTGTGGCGATGATCGTTAACAGCGGCGGTGCGCCGATGGATACACGTATTTTAAAAATGGGTGCGGCGGTAGTTAAAGCAGCGGATGAAAGAGACTAAGTAGTGCCTATTCAGAAATTAAACAAAGAGGTCATGGCCAATGCAAATCTTGCGACTTAAAGGCCTTGAAAAGGCCTAGGAGCAAGATTTGCGTTGGCTATGACCGGATTTAATTTTCGAAAGCTACCAGTTTCT
>JAUXDF010000297.1 GCA_030618505.1 Spongiibacteraceae bacterium
TCCTCAATGCCAATCAGGGTTTCCTTACTCGGTGCGATCAGGTGCTGGAGAATTTGTACGCCGCCAATAACCTGCTCAGCTCGCTCGCGCATTAGAATATCGTCGGCGGTAATGTAGGGCTCGCATTCCGTACCGTTGATGATCAAGGTCTCGATAAGCTGATCGTCCCGGGTGTTCAGCTTGACTGCCGAGGGAAAACCGGCACCGCCCATGCCAGCAATACCGCAGTTGCGTATATGTTCAATCAAAACCTGTTTTTTTAGATCGCGATAATCACTCAGGCCTTGATGCTCAATCCATTCATCCTGGCCATCACTTTTGATGACGATGCAGGGCGCCTCCATGCCTGAGGGATGTACGATGGGGCGAGCTTCAATGGCGATTATTTCGCCCGATGTGGATGCGTGAACAGGTACGCTGATAAAACCTGTCGCTTCAGCAATAAGCTGGCCTTTTAGAACTCGATCACCAACGCTGACAACGGGTTTGGCAGGTGAGCCAATATGTTGGGATAAAGGCAGTACCAGCTCCTTGGCAATACTGGCTTGTTGAATAGCTGTTTGTAGCGATTGTGATTTATTCTCCGGGGGGTGTACGCCGCCATGGATATTCCAGGTTTTTCTCATTGGCTGACTAGCCTCCCGGAATCGGTGGCAATAAGCTGATGACTGGCAACCGGTAGATCCCAGCTCCAGCTTTGCAGAGTGATTTCGAAGGGACGCATATCAATACAGTCTACCGGGCAGGGCTCCACGCAGAGGTCACAACCGGTGCACTCATCGCTGATAACGGTGTGCATTTGCTTTGCTGCACCTAAAATGGCATCCATCGGGCAGGCCTGGATGCACTTGGTGCAGCCAATGCACTCGTCTTCCCGGATATAGGCAACACGCTTGATTTCGGCAGCGCCTTCAGTGTCGAGCGGTAATGGCTCAACATCGAGCAGATCGGCAAGGGCCTGTACTGTGGCCTCTCCTCCCGGTGGGCAGCGGTTGATTGCCTCACCATTGGCGATTGCTTCTGAATAGGGTTTACAGCCGGGATAACCACATTGGCCGCATTGGGTCTGTGGCAATATAGCATTAACCTGGTCAGCAACTGGGTCGCCATCTACCTGGAATTTGATCGAGGCAAAACCGAGCAAGCCGCCAAAGGCCAGTGCCAGACTCCCCAGCGCTAGCAGTGCTGCGAAGAGAGGGTATTGAGCGATAAGTTCATATATTGGCATGTTTTACGCGTAGCCTCTAAATGAGGCCTGCAAACCCCATAAAAGCAAGAGACATCAAGCCGGCGGTAATCATACCGATGGAAGAGCCTTTGAAGGGTGCAGGTACGTCCGCCACCGTAATACGCTCACGCATCGCGGCAAACAGCACCAGTACCAGAGAAAAACCTGCTGCAGCGCCAAAGCCATACAGTGCAGATTCGATAAAGTTATGTTGTTTGTTGATATTCAGCAGCGCAACACCTAACACCGCGCAGTTGGTAGTGATCAGGGGCAGAAAGACACCCAGTACGCGATAAAGCAGCGGGCTGGTTTTGTGTACGACCATTTCGGTAAACTGCACGACAACGGCGATAACCAGAATAAGTGCAATAGTTTGCAGATAAACCAGCCCGAGTGGTTCCAGCAGATAAGTGTAGGTCAGGTAGCTGCAGATAGAAGCCAGGGTGAGTACAAAGGTGGTCGCCGCAGACATGCCAATGGCGGTTTCCAGTTTGTTGGATACGCCCATAAAGGGGCAGAGCCCGAGAAACTGTACCAGCACAAAGTTGTTAACCAGAATGGCTCCGGTTAGTAGTAAGGCATAGTCGGCTAACATTTTTTACCGTTGCTCCAGTTTGTCTGCCAGTGCGTTTAGTGCCGGATGTTTGTATTGAGACATATTACTCATGATTGTATCAGTTTATTTTGGTCTGCGCTAATGCCCGTTCAGCGCTTGCTAGCAAATAGGCAACTATTCAACGAGTTGCACCCTATGTGTGAAAGCACGTCATTCCCGAAGTGTTTTATCGGGGATCCAGACTGTTAAAGCTGGATTCCGGCCAAAAGACTGCCGGAATGACGAGTTTTTTGGCGTACGCTGAATAATTATGCAAATAGTTGACTAAATAAATCGGGTATAGTCAATGCGCTATCTTAATCAAAATAGGTGTTTTCTTCAATATCGTCTGCTCTATATCAAGCGGTTAAGGGTAAAGATTACTGAATCTTCATGCCCGGCAGTGCGCCATCGTCCGGCTCCAGTAGCCAGATATCTTTGCCGCCTGGGCCTGCGGCCAGCACCATGCCCTCTGACATACCAAAGCGCATTTTACGTGGTTGTAGGTTGGCGACCATGACGGTGTGCTTGCCTATTAGCTGCTCGGGCTGGTAGGCGCTCTTGATGCCAGCGAAGACCTGGCGGCTTTCAAAGCCCAGATCCAGGGTTAGTTGCAATAATTTGTCGGCTCCTTTGACGTGCTGGGCATCGGTGATCTTGGCGACACGCAGGTCCAGTTTGGCGAAATCATCATATTCGATCATCTCCCCCAGCGGCTCGTAGGTGTTTGCTGCAGCATCGTTTTCCTTGGTGGCAGAGCCGGCATTGGCTTGCTCTTTGGCCAGCTGCTCTTTTTGTACCTCAACCATTTTGTCAACTTTGTCACTATCGATGCGTGTCATCAAGGCTTTGAATTTGTTGATCTTGTGATCCAATAGCGGCGTAATTTCTGTGGGCCATTCCAGCGGGGCATTTAAAAAGGCCGCTGCACGTTTGGCCGTTTCTGGCAGCACAGGTTGCAGGTAAGTCATAATGACTTTAAACAGATTGATACACAGCGAGCTGACATCAATAACCTTTTGTTGCTGGCCTTCCTGTTTAGCCAGTTTCCAGGGCTCCTGGCTATCAAAGTATTCGTTAGTGGCATCGGCCAGTGCCATGATCTCTCGAATGGCCTTGCCGTATTCACGCTGCTGATAATGCTCGGCGATATTTTGCCCGGCTTTGATTGCTTGATCCCACAGCGGCTGATCAGCGATGTGCGCCGATAACATGCCCTCGTTACCCTTAGTGATAAATTTGGCGCTGCGGCTGGCAATATTAACGACCTTGCCGACCAAATCCGAGTTAACCCTCTGGATAAAATCTTCCAGATTCAGATCAATATCGTCAACACCTCCGGCCAGTTTGGCGGCAAAATAATAACGCAGGTATTCGGGATCAAGATGGTCAAGGTAGTTGCGGGCAGTGATGTAAGTGCCGCGTGATTTTGACATCTTCTTGCCGTTAACGGTTAAAAAGCCATGGACATAAATGGCGCTGGGTTTGCGATAGCCCGCCGATTCCAGCATCGCCGGCCAAAACAAACCGTGGAAATTAATAATATCCTTGCCGATAAAGTGATACAGCTCGGCACCTGAGTCTTTGCCCCAGTAATCGTCGAAAGTAGCATCGGCGGTTTTATCGCAGTAATTTTGAAAGCTGGCCATATAACCAATGGGTGCATCCAGCCAGACATAAAAATATTTGCCCGGTGCATCGGGAATTTCAAAACCGAAGTAGGGTGCATCGCGGGAGATATCCCATTCCTGCAGGCCGCTATCAAGCCATTCGTTGAGTTTGTTGGCGATTTGATTTTGCAGGCTGCCCTCGCGTGTCCACTGTTTTAACATCTCGGTGAATTTAGGTAGAGTAAAAAAGTAGTGGGTAGAGGACTTTTCTACCGGTGTGGCCCCGGAGATAACAGACTGCGGATTGATTAGATCTGTCGGTGAGTAGGTGGCACCACAGGCCTCGCAATTATCGCCGTATTGCTCCGGCGCTTTACACTTTGGGCAGCTACCTTTGATATAACGATCGGCCAGAAATAGCTGTTTTTCCGGATCAAACAGTTGGGTGATTTCCCGCTCGGCAATATGACCATTTTTTTTCAGTGCACGATAAATTTCTTCACTGTAGTGACGGTTTTCTTCAGAGTGGGTAGAGTGAAAATTATCAAAATTGATTAGAAAATCGTTAAAGTCCTGTTCGTGCTCGGCTTTGATATTGGCAATTTGCTGCTCGGGTGTTAGTCCCAACTGTTCTGCCTTGAGCATAATGGCGGTGCCGTGGGCATCGTCGGCGCAAACATAAATACAATGTCGACCCTTAAGCTTTTGAAAGCGCACCCAAATATCAGTCTGGATGGTTTCCAGCAGATGCCCCAGGTGCAAAGAGCCGTTAGCATAGGGGAGGGCACTGGTCACTAAAATATTGCGGCTGGATTCAGTCATAAAAGTTTTTTAACAAGCAGTTGATTGCGCAGGAGAAAGGGGGCGATACTATAGCGGTTTCGGGCTTGATTTGCATCATTGCCCGCTCGGAAAAAACACAAGGGGTATTGTTATTTTGGCAATACTTGAGCAAAATGCTCGGCTTTATGGGCGAGGATAATACTTTTTCCGCCCATTTGTTTTAACAAAGGCATTATTTGTAGAGAGTGGAGAGTTAGATGGCAGTTACATCGGAGCAGGTTGAGGCGGCGTTGCGCCAGTACAGTGATCCTTATTATCCTGAGAAGGATCTTATTTCTCGCCAT
>JAUXDF010000268.1 GCA_030618505.1 Spongiibacteraceae bacterium
GCTACAAGGTGCTTATCGTTGTTAAGTTAATGGCATTGCCCTGCATGCGAATCCGCACAGGGCGTGTCATTCAGAAACAGTGAAGCTTGATCCAACCATCACGCAGTGCATAAATCCCCTCAGATTTCAGATAGACATTTGATAATGCCTGCTGGATCCCTGGAGTTTTCGAACTACGCCATGGCCCTTCGCCTAGAGCACCTACGTTTGGTGTTTTCCATTAAGAATAATAGCGCAGCATTTACAATGGTTTATTCATGGCAGGTACTGGCAATATCTATGCAGGTTTGAATAGGTAGCCACATTTCAAGGTGTGAATGGTCATCAGAGATGACCGGTAAAAAATCATATTGCTGATAAAAGGGAACAAGCTCTGGAGTCATCGGATCAACAAACAGACCTATGGCCGAAATTTGTTGTGCCACCATAACTGTTCGATAAATGGCATCAATGAGTAACCTCTCACCTAAGTGCCGCCCTTGTTGCGAGTGATCCACAGCAAGGCGAGCCAGTTTTACAGCACTGAGTGGATGAGGGTACTTCTTATAATCTTTATGGGACGGAGGCGTTGTGACTGAGTACCCAGTAAGCGTGTGATAGCCCATGATCGTAGTGGGTGCTGAAGCCTGGCAGGCAACATACGTTTTTGCAATATTCTTGACTGTTTTCTGCCGGGCTTGTTGTTGTAAGAGCTGATTGAGTTCGGCAACGCCGCAATCAAATGATTTGCGATTATGTTGCGGCGTTACTTCCTCAATGATTATGGACATTCACAGTGTCCTTGTAGCGCTGCGCAGCTTTAAGTAGCTTAGCGTTAGCCTTTGGTGGATTTTCCAAAGCAGCAAACAACGCATCAGCACCTTCCATCGAGAGGTGCAATGTTTCGGTTCGTTCAATCACGTTACGTGCTTTCTCCATTGCCGACTCAATAAGGAACTGTGAAAGCGTAGCGCCAGAATAGTCAGCCGCTCGCTGTATTACCTCCTGTACCTCTGCGGAAGTGCGTGCAACCAAGCGCGTATCTTTACGTTCTTTGTTAGTAGCCATAATCTCACCTACCTCGTTAATTTCTGCTGACTTGGTGTCATTATGGCACACATAAACATTTTTTGTTAATGCGTATGCCTTTATGGCACACATAAATACGCATTTAAAAAGACAAGCCAGAGCCTCTCCCCTTCCCTACAACAAACGCCGCAACACACAAGCCCCCGCCTCCTCACTCATCAACACCATCAACTCCAACCTTGCACGAGTACAGCCACAATAAATCAGCCGCTCCATGCGCTCACTCCACTCATCAAAATCCAGCTCCGCCAAAATAATCACCGCCTTTTGACGACCTTTATAACGGTATATGCTGTCAAACTCCAACTCGCCTTCGGTATAAATCTGCTTTCCGTCCTCCGTATAATCCCCGGTAAACTTTCTCAAAGCATAGTCACCAATATGTGAAATTGAGGCGAGCTCAGATCGCTCTCGCCCCTTCCCGCTCAGTACAGCAATATCAGCCAACGCATAACCTCTATCCAAATACCCCTTGATTGACTCAACAATCAACTGCAGTAATTGCTCAGTGCTTGCATAGGTAGCAAGCCCGGATTCAATACCTGTTTTAAGACCACACGCATTATCATCACTTCTGCCAAGCAAGCTCTGGGTAAAATCAATCACATCTTGTGAACAGCGATAATTACCCGTCAGCGCCAGGCTTACGGTCGCGTCAAATGCAAAACCTTTCCCGTACAGGTTCTGCATCTGATCACGCATCACAACAATGGGACTATCATCGCGCAGAAAACACCGGGCAAACATAAACTGCTCTTCACTCAAATCTTGGGCCTCATCAACAATCAAGGCATCAAACATCCATTCATCTGCTATAGGCTCTCTATTCGCAAGATCTCTCAAGTCAGCCAATAACTCGCCCAACTCATGATCAGCATGATCGTAAATGGCACGCTCCTTCATATACAAATCAGTGAAGCGATCAATATTACAAACAAACCCACCCTCCGGAATGGCTGTGCGGACGGACTCTGCCAGCGGGCGGTTAAAGCAAAGATACAGCGGTCGTTTATTCTTCAAAAGATACGAGGAGAACAACTCCATCGCAATTTGCGTTTTCCCCGACCCCGCAGGCCCTTCAATCAACAAGTGATAAGGTGAAAAAGACAAACTGCTCAGCGTTCGACAAACACCCGCATCATAAAACTTATAATGCCTCTGCTGGGTTTCAATCAGCGCGCCAATATCAAGGCTCAGCTCAAACTGTTGAGTGAAAAAAGTCTCGATATCCGCAATGGGTGCCTTTTCATCTTTCTCGTAAGGGGATGATTCCAACAATGAACGAATAAGCTCAGGCAATGCATCTTTATTACTGGCATCAATCAAACAGTTACTATCAAAGCCCAAAAGATCACGATTTTTAACATGATAATCCGGCAAATAAATCAACAGATGAATAGCCAAGGGCTTACTATGCCCCTGCCGCCACAAAGACTCTATCGCCCGCACGGAACGCTCCAGTTGTTTATACGGGTTCTTTGCGCTGGTCTGATAGTGCTTAATCAACTCGCCTTTATTATTGACAGAAAGCCCACCATTTTTCTGTTCGATTAAAATCAACGCGCCGGAAGGACCCAGTATGCAGAAGTCTACCTCACCGATGGTGGTTTTATACTTTCGTTTTTTTAGCCACTCGACGGAATGAAAAATTTTAATGTCATCAGGCAGGGCTGAGTGCAGCCACTCCAGAGTGTCGTATTCGCCATGATGGAAGTCGGGGTCGATTTGCTCTAAGGGGGGTTCGATGATAGCCATTTTTGTTTTGGGCAATTCCTTTTAGAGGTCAATGGATAAAACAAACAGAACCTAATTCTGGTATGAAGCTCATATTAAGTCAAAGTAAGTGGAGTGAGTAAGCTGTCATTATTTTGTAAAAACACCGGCATTTCAGCTAGGTCAGTTTTTCTCTGGATCGTATACCTTGAACTCATTGCTATCATTAGTCATAAGCTCTATCAATTTGGGGTGAACAAATAGCTTCTCTTTACCCGCCCGTATTTCTTTCAACACACCGATTTGGCAAAGCTGCTTTAAATATTCTGAAGCAGTTTGTCGTTTTGCTATATCACCATCAACAAGATTTTTAATTCGGCAATAGGGCTGTTCGAAAATCACCGTCAATAGTTCATGACTGTAAATTTTTGGCAGGCTTTGGCTGACATGCTCCCTGGTCGCTTCAATCAGCTCTCTTACCGCAGTGATTTTTTTCGTTGTCCACTTCGCAGTTTGCTCCACTGCTTGCAGCATATAGAGAATCCATGGCTCCCATGCTTGCTCGCTGGTCACTCGATTTAACAGAAGGTAGTAATCAACCTTGTTGCGAACAATATAGTGACTGAGATAGAGAATCGGTAGACTTAATAAGCCTTGCTCGATCAAGTACAAAATATTAAGCACTCGACCGCTACGACCATTACCATCGGTAAAAGGGTGAATCGCTTCAAATTGGTAATGACTGACAGCCATTTTTATCAAAGGGTCGATATCGTCTTCGCGATGGAGAAAACTCTCCCAGTTACCTAATAGTTCTCGAATCACGAGTTCGCCCTCTGGCGGAGTATAAATAACCTCACCACTGTGTTGATTCGCCAGCTTAGTGCCGGGAACTTTACGCACATCCATTGTCACACCTTTTATGGTGCTACAGACCTCGGTAGCGGTCGTTATACACAGGGGGCGCCTCTGCAAAGATTGATAACCACTAAAAAGTGCGGTGCGATAACGTAAAGCTTCTTTGGTCGCAGGATCGGCCTGAGATTCTTCCTGAGAGAATTGAAACAGCTTGTCAGAAGTGGTGACAATATTCTCAATTTCGGAGCTGTCCTTTGCCTCAAGCAAAGGCAGCAAGTTAATCAACAGCCCCTGGTTAGGTAAAAGCTCACCCGACTGTTTTAATGCAGCCAGAGCTGCTCGCGCAGGAATACAAGCCTTGAGGATGCGGATAGATTCCAGTTCCGCAGCAGGAGGCAGTGGTGGTAATTGATTGTAAGGCTGATTAGCACTCCAACTCATGTAGATAAATCCTTATTTCTTCGACATATGACATAGAATATGTCGATACTATCAACATGTAAAGTCAATATGTCGAAATATATTAATTGTATCGACATGTTGGCGATTTGTATCACTGATGTGGAGGGTTGCCAAAATGCGCCTAAATCTGGCTCATTCCGCATTTCATAACCAGGGACTCCGACAAATATCACTCAACCTTCTCTCTGTCTAAAGTTGCCTATTCGGGTTGAACGTGAACAGTTAATTTCTTACTTAACGACCGACCGTCTGAAGACGGTGGGTTAAAAACCAAGGACTGAAAGTCCTTCTTAGATCAAGACCGGAACACACGATCAAGACATAGCCGTCTAAAAGACGGGGGTTTTTACCCAACAGGTCGGACGAATAAAAAATTACTGCTTTTCCAGTATTTCGGTTTTGACTTTTACCAAGATATTTCGATATTTCTTGAATCAGGATAATTGACACCGTCGCTAACAACGCTTCGTCTTTGATCGTTTTACCCAGTTCGCACCCAGCACGATAACGCTCTAGACCTGTGATAACATAATGCAGCGTTCTCCCCACGAATTTTCTACAACACAACTAATCTCAATTTTAAATACATCATGATTAAGACGATAATTAGTACGGCATTTATATCTATTAGCGCTATGTTATTGACGGCCATTTTGTTCCATAAATCTATTTTTGGGATTTTTGATTTGGTCACTATACCAAAGGCGGTATATGACAATATTCATACGAATGAGAAAAAACTTAAAACAGCTAATAAGAAGCTAAAGGCTGTGGGAAAACAAAATAGTGCGAAAAGGCTGCAATTAACCACAAAGCATGCAAAGCGAGCTGCCACAAGAGCTACTCTGGGAGCTTCTGCGGCAACATTTACACCTATGTTCATAGATGGGGTGGCCGTGGCTGGTGTTGTGATT